>JASEGR010000006.1 GCA_030017955.1 Candidatus Eisenbacteria bacterium | reverse complement strand
GCGCATCCTGGCCAAAGTCACCAAATGTAAAGAAGCGTTAGACGCACTACACTAGGGGACAGAGGTGATGATGTCGAGTCGTTTGATAGAAGTAAAGGAGTGTGAGGTATGGTTGGCAAGAAAAAGGATAAACTCGAGAATTGCTGGACTTGCGGAAAGACACTGGATTCGATTTTGTTTACCGCTTTGATGACGGAAGAATGGTCGTGGAACGGGTGGCATTGGGAGTGCATCTCGAGGCACAGCCTCGTCACTGACCCAGAGCAAAAGGTGATATGTCCTAGTTGTGAGCATGAGGTCGGTACTGGGCGGGAGTTTGGCTTTTGAGAAGGTCACATGTGAACAGGGAATTCCGCAGATAACAGTTGCGTGGTACGCCGAGACATAGATGGGTGAAAAGGAAAATGGAACAAAGAGCCACAAGGATTGTTCGAAGCAAGAGCCCAATCGCCTACAGCTATGCGACAATTAAGATAACACAAAGTCGAATAGACAAAGGCTTGATTGCGATTCCCGTGGCCTTGGCGAAATCATTTCCTCACCGCAATGATAATGTTCAGGTTTACCTAAATGATTCACCGGTTTCTCAGAGCAAACATTATTCTTCGTATGATAGTACTACCCGTGAATGCAGAATTGGAGGTATGGGACGGTGGTTTTACCAAGGGTTGCGGGACCAGGGTGTCGTGAGTACGTCATCGGGATGCCAAGGCTGGGACAGATGTTTCGACGCTGGAATAGCTGACGATTGGTCAGGAGCAGGTATTTGCCGCGAGAAGACAATCCTTCGCCAAAGCAGCACCTGGAACTGTAGCATGAAAAGGTGGATAGGGCGATAGTATGCAAACGGATGTCGAGGAGATAGCACAGAAGATCATCCCAATTCTGCAGCGATACGGAGCCAAAAGAATAGGACTATTTGGCTCATTTGTCAGAGGGGATATGAGGGAGAATAGCGACATTGACATACTGGTGGAGATTGAGAAAGATATTAGTTTACTCGATTTCGTGGGACTTAAATTGGAAATCGAGGAAGCACTGGGGAGAAAAGTGGACTTGGTGGAGTACGGTGCAATCAAGCCTATTCTCAGGGAAAGAATTCTGAACGAGCAAGTGAGAATTCTATGATAAGAGACATGAGAGTTTATATCGAAGATATTCAAGAGAGTATTGCAAAAATAGAAGAATACACGAAAGGAATCACGGGCGACGATTTCTGCAGCAATACTAGGGTTCAGGATGCTGTCTTGAGGCGACTGGAAATCATAGGTGAAGCTGTGAGGAGTATTCCTCAGGAGTTCAGAGAGAGATATCCGAACATACCATGGAAAAAGATTGCCGGAATGAGAGACGTTCTTATTCACCACTATTTTGGAGTAAACCTGGAACGGACTTGGAAAGTTGTCAAGGATGACATTCCTGATTTGAAGAACAAAATGGCCGGAGTGGGGAAAGACTTGGAGAAAAACAATACTTGACACGGGGGAGTCAGCAGCGCGACTCCGCATACCACACAGCGTATCCGGCCACACGGCTCGAGTTGTCAGTACGAATTCACTATCTTCGACTCGGAACTCTTGATATCTGAGAAAGGCTGACTCAGGTGGCCTCGGCGGGAAAAAGAGGGGCAACGAACTACTTACAGGTTACTTCGGGAGGTCGAACATAGTGCCATGCCGCAATGAAGCGGCGCAAGGGTGGTCGTGCAGCAGCCAATCGACGCTGAATTCGTTTATTAACTCATGGTCGCGGACGATCTAGTTGCAGCGTGCTCGGCCAGATAGAGAAGCGATTGGCCCTGCGAGCTGGAGAGTCGAGCTATGCTACTTCGACCTTCAAGAAGATTCTGCCATCGATGGTCCGAGAAGATCTTCATCCATGGAATGTGAGTCCCAGAGAAGCATTTGTCATTCAGCATGAGCTGCGGAAGAGAGTGATAAGGAAAGGCAGAATAGGGTCGCCGCGGCTGGTCGGCGGGGTGGATGCCAGTTATCTTGAGGACGGGACTATTGTCGCGAAGGCGATTGTGGTGTCTTTTCCTGAGCTTGAGCTTCTTGACGTGGAGAAGTCCAGGCTCAAGGTCAAGTTTCCGTACATACCCGGGCTCCTTACCTTCAGGGAAGGACCAGCAATCATAGAGGCTGTCCTTTCTCTGACGAGATCCCCCGACGTTGTGATCTTCGATGGACATGGGGTCGCTCACCCGAGGAGCATGGGGATCGCGTCTCACGTAGGGGTCCTTCTGGACATTCCGACTATTGGATGCGCGAAGAAGAATCTCTTTGGCATGTATGCGCCCCCAGCCAGGGAGAAGGGAGCATTCTCGGAAATCCTGGATAAGACAGGGAAGAGAATCGGTGTAGCCCTAAGGACAAGAAGCAGGGTGAAACCTGTTTTCGTTTCGCAGGGACACAGAATCAGGCTTGCTGACGCGATAAATATTGTACTTGCTTGCTGCCCGCGCTACAGAATTCCAGAGCCCCTCCGACTGGCACACTCGATCGTGTGAGGTGTGATTGCTCGCGGGGAGATGTCCTTGAACCGGCTTTCCGAAAATCTCTGGATTCCCTTCTCGGACGAGGGAGCGACCCCCAAGGGGACGAATTTGTGCTGTCTGAGGCCGTAGGCCGAGTTCACAAATTCGAGTGAGTGAGGACGAGAAGGATCGACATTTTCGGCAGGAGGGAAAGGACATCCGAACCGAGTGGTGGCGGTGGAGCCCATGCCTACCCGGCCTGCCGCAATGTGTAGTCAGATCTTCTTCGCGGTTTTTTCCATCAGTGATTTTGCAAGCTTGACTGCGCTCATGCCGTCTCTGGCGTAGCCGTCAGCGCCTATCTTCTTTCTGTATTCCTCCGTGACCACTGCACCGCCGATCATCACTTTTGTAGCAAGCCCCTTCTTTCTCGCGAGCTCAATGCACTCTTCCATCCTCGGCATTGTAGTTGTCATGAGTGCGCTCAGCGCTATTATGTCAGCCCTGGCATTCAGGGCTTCATCGACTATTCTTTCGGAGGGGACGCCCTTACCCAGATCGACAACCTGGAAGCCATGACTTTCGAGAAGTGAAATCACAATGTTCTTTCCGATATCGTGGATGTCTCCCCTGACGGTTGCAAAGACAATCTTACCCTTCCGTGCCGCTTCTCCAGTCTCAAGTTTCGGCCTTATGATCCGAAACGCTCTCTCAGCAGTCTCTGCAGAAAGCATGACCTGAGGGAGGAAGTACTGTCTCCTGTCGAAAAGAGTTCCCACTTCATCCAACGCAGACGGGACAAGCTCGGTTGCGAGCTCCCGGGGAGATGAACCGGAGGCCAGTGCCGATTCAACAAGCCGCGCGATATTCTCCCTGTCGCCTTCGAGAATTGCGTTCCAGACGGCTTCCTTCCCAGCATTGCCGAAAACCGGCGCAATTGCCGTTTTCTCTTCGGCCTTTGGCCGGAACATTTCTATGAAACGCTTTCCATCCTTGTCCTCTCCCAGCAGGAACCCGGCCGAGAGGGCTGTTGATCTCATCTTCTCGTCACACGGGTTCAGTATCGCCGCCGTGAGTCCTCCAAGGAGCGCCATACTTAGGAAAGTCGAGTTAATACTGGCTCTCTCGGGCAGACCGTAGGAAACGTTGCTTATGCCGAGAACGGAGAAGAGACCTTTATCAGTGAGACTCTTCAGCGCTTGAAGAGTTTCGTTTATTTGGTGCTGGGACGCCCCAAGCGAAAGAGCAAGCGGGTCAAAAAGAATATTCTCCCCTCTTATTCCGAGCTTCAATGCTCTATCCAGTATGTTTTCGGCTATCGCTATTCTCTTCTTCGCATCTTCCGGGATCCCGTCGTCGTCAACAAGCAGGGCAATCAAGGCAGTGCCATATTTTCTCGCGAGAGGAAGGATGAGATTCAGACTTTCCTCTTTCCCGCTGACAGAGTTCACGATTGGTTTCCCGTCCACCGACTTGAGGCCAGTCTCAATTGCCGCAGCATCCGGGCTGTCGATTGAAATCGGGAGATCGCTGACACTATTCACGGCAAAAACGGCCAGCTCCATTAGAGGCGCCTCGCTAATCCCGGCCACGCTCACGTTAACATCGAGCGCCGAAGCACCACCTTTTGTCTGTTCGATTGCCATCTTTCTCAATGTGGTCGTGCGGCCTTCCTTCAGTTCCTGCGAAAGCGCGGTCTTTCCGGCTGGGTTGATCCTTTCTCCAACAATCAGAAGGGGATTGTTCTTCCCGGCGACAACGAGCTTTGTCCTGCTCGCGAGTTTGAGATGCTTCGGCCGCGGCTCCGGCCTTCTGATATTCCCCATAGCTTGCCTTATGGCCCTAATGTGAGCCGGTGTGGTCCCGCAGCAGCCGCCGACGAGGGATGCCCCGAGTGATATGAATTTGGTTGTATAGTCGGCCAGGACAGCCGGCTCGAGTGAATAGACGGTTCTCCTTCCGTCCAGCTCAGGCAGGCCTGCATTCGGCTGGATGATGAGCGGAAGATCGGTAGAGCGCGAAAGAGTCTCGAAGACCGGATAGAGCTCCCTCGGGCCTTTGCTGCAGTTCGTACCAACAAAATCAATGTCCATTGACTCAACGATTGCCACTGCGGTTTCAACATCAGTTCCCGTTGCCATCCTCGTGTCGTCAACAAATGTCAGCTGGCAGCCCAACGGAAGAGATGTTACATCTCTTGCCGCGATGAGGGCTGCCTTCACCTCCCTGATGTCAAGCATGGTTTCAAGGAGAATGATGTCCGCCCCGGCCTCCACGCCGGCCTTAATCTGTTCTCTGAAGATGTCCACTGTCTCATCGAAAGAGAGTTCGCCGAGTGGTTCAAGGAATTTTCCAGTGGGTCCGACAGAGAGGGCTGCATAGGCGTTTCCCGAGGCGGCCTTCTTTGCAATCCTCACCCCCTCGAAGTTGACTTCGAACACCTTATTCCCAAGCCCGTATTCCGAAAGCTTGATTCTTGTGCCGCCGAGAGTGTTCGTAGTTAGAATGTCTGCCCCGGCCATAAGATACTGCTTATGGATTTCCTCTATGAGCTCGGGCCTTGAGATATTGAGCTCCTCAAGACACACCTCGGGATCGATGCCTTTTCCCTGAAGCAGGGAGCCCATGGCTCCGTCAAGAAGAAGGACCTCTTTACCCAGCCTCTCTCTGAATTCTCTCATGGATTGCCGAACCCCTTTGCCTGGCCGCGATTCCCCTGAATCCAGGCCTCACTATGATTACCGGTGCCGCCTACCTTCCGGGGATTGTTCGCAATAGTAGTGGACATGAGTATGAAAGGTCAAGGATGCTTGTCAAGCCAAGTTTCCCTCTTGACACCACAATTCACGAGGCGCAATCTACTAGTAGGAATCAGTAAATCATTAAGTGCCATCTGATGACATTCTGGGGGTGTGCTATGGAATTGTCTGCACATGTCGCTCGGGCCTGGGATGGAAGGGAAAGAAGGCGAAGGGAGAGAAGAAAAAGCCTTGAGACTCAAGGTGCATTTCTTCTCTCACTGATTGAGGCCAGCAAGATTCTCAACTCCACGCTTGACCTCGATGAGCTACTTAAGCTCATAACTGAGATTGCAACCAATAGAACTAACGCAGACAGAGGATCTATTTTTCTCCTGGACAGGGAAAAAGGCGAACTATGGGCACGGGCTGCTCTTGGGGAAGAAATCGAAGACGTCAGATTTCCGGTCAGTTGCGGCATCGCCGGCTATGTTGCAAGAACCGGTGACAGTGTTTTCGTAAAGGACGCATATTCGGACCCGAGGTTTTACAAGAAGTTTGATGAACTCAGCGGCTACCGGACCCGCTCTCTCCTCTGCATCCCTCTCAGGAACAGAAAAGGCGAGATAATCGGATCGTTTGAACTTGTCAACAAAGAAGCGGGTGCTTTCACTTCGGAGGATAGGCGGTTTCTTGAGGGACTGTCGACTCATGCTGCACTTGCGCTTGAGAATGCAAGACTGCACAAGGAATCTCTGGAAAGAGAAAGACTCCAGCATGAGATTTCCCTTGCATCCAGAATCCAGAAGAGGCTGCTTCCGGCAGGAGCTCCAGAAATCCCGGGATACGAGATATTCATTTTCAGCAAACCGTGTGATGAGGTTGGGGGAGACTACTACGACTTTCTGTTCCTGGATAACTCTGCAGTCGGCATAGCCCTTGGTGATGTCACCGGGCATGGAGTGCCGGCTGCGCTTCTAATG
Source organism: Candidatus Eisenbacteria bacterium (assembly GCA_030017955.1). NCBI lineage: Bacteria > Candidatus Eiseniibacteriota > Candidatus Eiseniibacteriota bacterium. The sequence goes on along the minus strand of JASEGR010000006.1, from coordinate 53,941 downwards.
TCCAATCTCCAGGCGCTGCTAAAAACCGTATCGCGGTCTCAGAAGACCGTCTCAAAGATCGCCGAGGAAACGAGCAGCCTGCTTTTCGAGTGCACCGACCCTGGAAATTTCGCCACCCTGTTTCTCGGAGTGCTCGATCCTGAGAAGGAAACTATTACCTATTCAAATGCAGGGCAGAATCCGCCGGTCCTCGCCAGAAGTACGGGGGAGATTGAGCTTCTCACGGAGGGAGGAATTCCTCTCGGCGTTCTCGGGGACGTGAAGTTTGTTGAAAGAACGATTCGCCTGGAGAAGGGGGACTCTCTCGTCATCTTCACCGACGGGGTCGTCGAAAAGACCAATTCTGATGGCGAGGAATTCGGGGACGACCGCCTCCTGGATATTGTGAAGAATTCCGTGAAGAACAACGCTTCTGAGACCGGGAATAAGATCTCCGAGAATCTGGCCGGTTTCTCCCCGGGCTCGGTCGAGAGTGACGATATCACCTTCCTGGTCTTGAAGCACATATAGTGCGGAAACGTCAGTCGCGTTCCCATGCCGTCGGGTGAGACGCTGGGGTGTGAAAGGAGGTTCATCTTGAAGTTCAGAAGGGCGCTTCTTTTCTGTACAGTATTGGTTCTTGTTGCCGGGCCTCTGGCGCTCTGCTTCTCTCAGGAATCAGGTCCAAGGAAGGAAGCCAGGGTTACACTTGTTCTCCCCGTTGCCGTCCTCGAGAGGAAAGGTGAGAAGGAGACGATCCGGATTCTCCCCAACATGATAGTCAAAGAGGGCGACAAGATAACGACCATGAAGGGATCGAGGGTTGAGATCACCTTTCCGGGAAGCACGGTGCTCAGAGTTGATGAAAACACGTCCATACTCATCGAAGGTCTGAAAGCAGGAAAGGTGAAAACGAGAATTCTCCCTTCTCTTGCCGGGAAGGACAAGGCAAAAGTCTGGGGCAAGATCTACAAGAAGGAGGAGGGCAAAGGGCTCGAGGTGAGAACCCCGATTGCGCTCACCGGGGTCGAAGGGACAGTCTTCAGAATAGACCTTCTTTCGGATAGCATGACTACCGTCAAAGTGTATACCGGGTCAGTGAAAGTTGTTCCTTCCAGAGTCATGCCGGAAGGGGAAGACACTGCGGAGACTGGGTACAAGGTCACGTCCCCCCGGCAAGTCTCAGGACCGCGACAGGTGCCGGGGCCCCGGGAGGTCACTCTCAACGAGTACACGGTCATCCTCAGCGCTCTTGAAGAGGTGACATTACACGGGGGGAACATCAACGAAAAACCCGTTCCTCGGAAGTTTGATTTGACGGCTGACTCCCTGGACGTCTGGGTGAAGTGGAATCTTGAAAGGGATGCGCGTTAACCTGCTTGCCCGGATGAACTCTTCTTCCAACGCTGACCGGGAAGCATACAAACCCGGAAAACCGCGATCGCCTCGTGGATTCCGTGGATTGCTGAGTTCTTTCCGCCCGCGTGGCGGCCTGCTCGTCCCGCTCATAATCTCTCTTATTTCCGCATCTCTTACTCTCATCCTCCTTGTTGCAGGCGTTTTCTATCCGGCGGAGCTCAAGTCTGTTGACCTGAGGTTCAGGATCAGAGGTGAATCGAAGGGGAGTTCCATTGTCTCGATAGTGACAATCGATGAGAAGAGCGAAGAAGGCTTTGGAGAGAAGTGGCCGTGGCGAAGAATCTATCATGCTCTTTTGATTGATGCTCTTACTGACTTTGGAACGAGAGCGGAGGGATTTGATGTTTTTTTCTCGTCCAGCAAGGATGATGATGCCGCGTTCAGAGAATCTATCTTAAGGAACGGTCATGTGCATCTGGGACAGTACTTTGAACTTGGAAGGGGCGATGAGGCGGAAGTTCCAGGGAAGGATGCGAATTCTCTTTCGCCCCAGACCCTGAAGTTCTCAATCCCGTTTTCAAACACAAGGGCGCTCCCCGCAAAGAACATATTTCCTCCTAACGAGACTCTTCTTTCAGCGGCAGCAGGAGTTGGTTTTGAGCAGCTTGACCCGGACATCGGCAGGAGGGGACTCAACTCGGACGGCACTGCAAGAAAGTATCCCGTTCTGGTTTCTTTTCAGGGGAGATTGTTTCCTTCGATTGCCCTGTCGATAGCCTGCGACTATTTTGATGCCGATTTGTCGGAGGTCACTTTTGAATCCGGCAGGTGGGTGGTGATACCCGGGGGACTGAGGCTGGAAAAACCTCTCAGGATTCCAGTTGATAGAGAAGGCCAGATGATTGTCAACTGGACTGGAAAATGGGATGGCCGGTACGGGATAAAGAAATTCTCGTATTTCGATATTTGCGAATCCCGAAATCTTATCCTCAATGATCTTCAACCTAGGATAGCAAAGGAGAAACTTGCCGAACTTCAGGGCAGAGTCGTCCTTATCGGGGACGCGACACTTGATTCGCAGGATAGAGCCACTATTCCATTTGAGACTCTCTATCCGATGGTCGGATTTCAGGCAAATGCATTGCATACCATTCTTGAAAGAAGCTTCCTCACGCTTGTGCCCATGCGTTTCATGGTGCTTGTCATCCTTGTCCTGTCTTTCGGTCTCGCATATCTCGTGTCCGAGAGGAAGGCAATCACGACGCTCCTGATTTTTGTTGTTTTCGGAGCCGGATATTTCGCGTTGTCCTGTTTCTTGTTTGCCAGGTCGGGTTTGATCACGGACCTGACCGCCCCGACGTTTTCGCTGTTCGGGACGTTTGTGGGAACAGTTGGGTACAGATTTGAGAAGGAGAGAAGAGAGAGGCAGAGGATAAGCAATACTTTCGGAAAATACGTATCCCCTGATGTGCTTGGCGAGATACTCAAGAACAGACAGGCCACCATTCCCGGCGAGAAAAGAGATGTGAGCATACTATTTTCCGACGTGCGTGGTTTTACGACGATATCTGAAACGCTTTCGGCTGAAGAATTAGTGCCGCTAATAAATGAGTACCTTACAGCTATGACCGAAATCATTTTCTCTCACGGGGGCACAGTCAACAAATTTGTGGGGGATGCGATAATGGCAATCTTCGGGGCTCCGGTTGCGTGTGACGATCACCCCGACAGGGCTCTCAGAACTGCCATCGCTATGATGACAAAGGTAAGGGAAATGTCCGCAAGGTGGAAGGAGGAGGGCAAGCCTCCGCTGGACATCGGGGTCGGAATAAACACGGGTATTGTCTTCGCCGGGAACGTAGGTTCAGTTGAGAGGATGGAGTACACGGTGATGGGTGACGGTGTGAACGTTGCATCAAGACTGGAAAGTTTGAACAAGGATTACGGGACGCACATAATAGTAAGTACGGAGACTCTGAGAAGGGCAAAGGGAAAATTCATGGTCAGAGAGCTTGGCACCGTAAGTCTGAAAGGCAGGAAAGAACCTGTGTCCTGCTGTGAACTACTTGGTGCGGGGAATTAGCTCACGTTTTTTTCGCTTCCACAGCTTGTGTTCTTCCAGAAAATCAAGGCTTTTCTCGAACCTGCTCACGTCGAGTTCCAAGGTAACAATTGGAAAGAGCTTTCTCTTCTCGAGCTGGCGAAAGACGTTAACGATATCCATATTCCCCTCGCCAAGTGAGAGATGGTCATCGTGCTCTCCCGCGTTGTCATTCAAGTGGATCTTTCTGACCAGCCCGTCCAGGTTGTCCAGCCATTCCTCGATCGGCTTCCTGGAATAGACATGAACATGGGCAGCATCAAAGCACACCTTGAGCCACTCCGAGGACACTTCCCTGACAATTGCCTCAATTGTCGACGAATCCCGCGCAAATGTGTTCTCAATGGCAATGACGATCTTCTTCTCCTCAGCTTCCCTCACGACCGGTTTCCACGAGTCCATGGAGATGTCAAGCCAGATTTTCTGATAGGTGATCGGAAGAAGAGGGTTCAATCCCGTGTGGAAAACAACAAGGCTCACTCCGAGATGTGAGCACGCTTCAAGAGTCTCGGAGAAGCAGCGCAGTGTGTAGCTTCTTACCGAGGAATCCCTGCTCCCCGGATTCAGATCATAGAACGGACCGTGCGCAGTGGGAGTTATGCCGTTCTTTCTGAGGAGATTGCCGATTCTCTGAAGCGAGGCAGCCTTGGCATTTCTGGTGTAATCGATGTCATAGAGCATGAGTTCGACGCCAAGGCCGTTTTCGACAAGAAACGGCAGATTCTCTTCCACTTCAGGAGGGGATATTGTCACCTCGAACTTCCGAAACACTATTTCCTCCTGGTCCTCTGTTCGAACTCCTGTCTTCTCTGCTCAATCTTCTCCATCATGGACTTGTCTTTTTCTTTCTCCTCGAGGCGCGATTTGAGTGTTGGAACGATGTTTGCTTTGACAAGTATTACAAGCTCATTTTTCGTTACCTGCTTGCTGTCATAGCCAAAGACGTATTTCAACCCAAAGAACCACCATGGGAGGTCCTTGAGGAACGGAAATCCTTCTCTTTTTACTGCCTGGGAAGTGCCGTAGAGACCTCCTATTGCAGTCTCTTCACCGTTGAAGAGGAGAGCATACGTAGAAGCAGTCGTTTTTCCGATAGTGCTGGTGCCGGCCTCGTATGAACTTCTTTCGGCACTGATCAGGAGGTAGATGAAGTCAACGCCGTCCTGCGTCAGGACATGCGGAGTCACAGTCAAGATTGTTCCAGTGCTCTGAAGCTGCTGAATTGTATTCCCGGCAAAGTCCCTTGTTGTGACAAAGAAGTCTGTTCCAACCTTCACATTTCCTTCTTTCCCGCTGAGAACTCTTATCTGAGGATTGGCAATAACTTCACCCTGGCCTCTCGATTCAAAGAACCTGAGAAGTGTGAGGACATCAACTGTGCCGGTGGGTCCTCCAGCCACGCCTGCGGACTTGACTCTCCCGTCTTTGAGCGCAAGCGTGTCGCTGAAGGTGAATTTTACACCCCCGGTCCTGAGAGAGGCCCAATCTATGCCAAGCTCTCTCAATGCAGACCTATTTGCTTCAAAGAAGATGGCGGATATAGAGACTTCTCTGGAATCGACCAGAACCTCAGGCGAGGGAGCGGCCTCTCTTCCTCCCTCCTCGAGTCTCTTCCTTAGCTCAATAGTCCTTTCCCGCGAAACAATCTCAAGGCCTCTGTCCTTGGCAATGATATTGAGAGCAACCTTCCACTGGACACCGGGCACATCGAACCCGATTTCCTTATCTGCATCTTTATAGTCTTCAGGCGCGATGATTCTCATGCCGCTCACAGACTCAATTACTCTCATTGCCTCCCTGAAGGTGGCTTTCCCGCTCAGGGCAACTATTTCGGCCTCCCGGGAAATGCCGCTCTGTGTCGCTTTCTGGGCCCAGCATTGCGTTATGCCAGCAGCCGCAGTGAGAAGAATCACAAAGAGAATAGACTTGCGGTTCATGTTTTCTCCTTTGGAGAACCCCCGGAGCTGTTGACTAAGCACTCACTTGAGCAGAGCCAGGATCTTGACTATCGTTTTTGGCTTCCGGATGTCAACATCTCCACCCTGAGGGACTTCTTCTCCGTTACGCCTCCCTTGTTGAGAAGGAATCCGACTTCGCCTTTGTCAGAATCGATCTTGGATACGAATCCAAGGTAAACTCTATCCCCTTCCCTGAGGGAAAAGAGGTCTCCGCTTGCGTCCTTGAGAAATGCGACTCCCTTTCCGGTTCCGAGAAGGCTCGCCGTGTCAACATCAAGAAGCCCCTCGTCGTTTGGAGGAAGCAGTTCATAGACAAGGGGTGAGAAGGGGTTCAAACTAATGCTTGCCGGTCTCAGGAATGGAGAGACTTTCGGTTTGGGAAGCTCGCTGTGGGGAGCGTAGTAAGCTCTGATGATGACCTCGAATCTCACCTTGCCCAGTCTGGGGTCTTCCTGGGAAGGAGGGATCGCATCGATCCTGATGGACTCTATTCCGTAAAGAAGCGGCATGTTTTCAAGATACCAGATGAAATAATAGAACCGGAGGAAGTCTCCGTCTCCGCCCAATCTGTAAGTGTTGTAAGAGTAGCCTTCAGCATCCGTCTTTCCCTGGAAAGAGAAATCTGCACTCAGGAAAGCGCCTCTCTTGCCAAAAAGCGTATTGAAGTATGCGTAGGTCGTAGAGGGGTCGTTCTGCGAAGGCAGTATCCTTGAACGCCGTGAAAGCTCTTCTTCCTTTTCCTTCACCTTTGTCTTCAAGAACGGTATGGAGTCGATCCTCGAACGGACAGCCGCAAGCTCTGTCTTCTTCCCGTTCTCCAGTTTCCTTAAAGCCCTCTCCTCACCGGCTTTTTTCTTGAAGACCCGGTAAGTCCCAAAACTCAAGATGACACAGAAGAGAACAAGCATTATCAGGGTGGTTCTCAGTACGTTCGACACTACTTCTTTCCTCCTGAGCCCTCGGCTTCATATGTAAATGAGTAGATTTCCTTCTGTCTTATAGTTGCCCTCCTCACCTCGCCGAGTTTCGGCTTGTCAAGGTATTTGGAGAATGATGAGACTCTATTTCTGTACACCGACCGTCCCACCAGGAGAATCCCTTTCTCAGTCGTCCCGAACTCGGTGAGCCAAAGACCTCCGAGGTCGCTCGTGCCTCGCGCCATGCGTGAGAACATCGTGGTCCATCTGGGCGTGCTCTTCTCCAGTGCGTTGAGCTGCCCAAGTGCCTTTCCCAGAGAAACGAGCCTCGCCTCATTCTGGTCTACCTCGACAAGAAGAGGCTTTGCTTTTGCGATCTGGCGATCAAGATAACTGATGTTTGCCCTTCTTGAATTCATGGCGGATGAAATCTGAATGTCCTTGCCTGCCAGGAAGAACGCTGCCAGGACAAAGAGTGCAATAATGGCAATGTGATACCAGGTAATCTTGATGAGTTTCTCCATCTCGATGACCTGGGCGGGAAGAAGGTTCGTTAGGTAGAACCCGGGATGTCCGGGTTCGAGAGCTTTCCATGCGAGGCCGAGGGGGATTGCGTACTCACAAACCGTTCCCTTTTCTTCTTCGCTGAGAGAGCTCAGATCCAACTGGGGCGGAACGAGATATTCGACTGACGCATTTGGAAATCTTGGAGCCAGGAAGTCCTTCCCTCCGAGTCGTACTACGTCTCCCGCGAGAACGACGCGGTTGACCTCGGTGATGCCGGCCTCATCCTGTTCGAATATTATCCTGCTGTGAACCGTTTCAAGTATCTGTGGAGAATCGGCTCCCTCATTGATTACCCTGGAAGAGCGGAGGTAGTCGCCGCCTTTCAAGAAGAGGACCCGTGAGAACTCCTTTCCGATGTAAACGACGGCCTGGACCTGGTCTCTATCCGGGGTATCGGCCCGGACAAGGTTCATTAGGGCAATCATGTTCGAATCCACGGTTGAAACCCTGAACTTTGCGCTAACGAAGCTCTTTACGGTCGATATCAGGGCAAGGAGCTCCCCGGGAGGGTCGTATGCAAGACCGATAATGCTGCCTCTGTCAGTCCTGAAGCAATCAAGCTCACTCAGCTTGGCCTGACTTTCTCCTTTCCGCTCAAGTTCGGCTCTGAGCTTCTTCATCACGCTCTTCTTGGACAGCTTTGCCGCATTCTTGCCAAACCGGGAGGGGTCAATCTCATAGAAGAGCACGTTCGATTCGCTGAGATTCAGCGCAAGAAGGGAGCCTTTCGAGGTAGCTTCACCAAGCATCCGCAGAAGGACTGACGAGTTATCCTCAGCTTCCACCTTCGGCTTGGTTTCTCCAAGCTCCGTGCCGCCAAAGATTTCTTTGAGGGAAACTTCTTCCTTATCCTTTGTAACGTCTTCGGCCACATCGAGCTTTGTCAGCAAGTTTCCCTTTGAAAGCGAGAGGACCTTGAAGACCTTGTTCACTTTCACGAGATGCGCCGATCTTATTTCCGTTCCATCTACTGCGATACCTACACCGCGCTTCATAAGAGGTTTCCCTTCTTCATCTCTTTGCGACTGCGTGGGTCACGGTTGAAACCGGAAAGCAGCATGGGCTGAGTCATCCTATTCCTTGAGGATCTCGTCCAGCCTCTTCTTGTTGTTTGCATAGTTCATGGCTTCTTCCCGGGATATTCTTCCTTTTGCGAACAGGCGCTTCAGATCCTGCTCCAGTGTCGTCATCCCCTGGTCTGCCGATTCAAATATCATCTGAAAGATCTCGCCGCTGTTGTTGTTCTTTATGGCAGCCCGAATGGAGGATGTCATTAACATCACCTCTTTTGCAAGAACTCTTTTTCCGTCCACGGTAGGAACCAGTTTCTGCGATAACACGCATTTCAGCGTATCGGCAAGTCTTTCTCTCACCCTGTTCTGTTCCTCTACCGCGCATTCTCCTATTATTCTGTCTATGCTCTCAACCGCAGAGGCCGTGTGCAGGGTTGAAAAGACCTTGTGGCCGCTGTCGGTTATCTCAAGAACAGTAAGAATGGTTTCGGGATCTCTCATCTCACCGACTACCACGATGTTCGGATCTTGCCTCAGCGCCTGTATTGCTCCCTCCTTGAAGGAGAGAACATCCTTTCCAACCTCCCGATGCCTGACGATACAATTGCTCGGCTGATGAACTGTCTCGATAGGGGACCCTATTATTACAATATGTCCGGTAGAAGTCTGGTTGTTCAGGTCGATAATGCTGTCAAGTGTCGTACTCTTGCCGGCACCGGTAAGACCGGTAACAAGAATCAATCCATGCTTGTCGAACTTGATCGCAAGAGCACGCGCTATGTTGGGGTGAAGCTCAAGGTCAGTGAAAGGTCTTATTGCATTTGCAATGATTCTCATGTTAAGGGCAAGAGAATCCAGGTCAAAGTACATGTCTCCCCTGAACCTGAAACTCGTCTTGGCATCGGCGGCCACAAAAGAGAAATCCAGATTCCTCTCCCTGCAGAGGTGTTCTCTCTGGCTTTCCGTGAGGATGGATTGAAGAAGAAAATCCGATTCATCCGGGGTCAAGGTGCCCAGCGAGGTATCCGGTTTCTTCTCACCGAATATCCTGTACCAAACAGACCCTTTGCACCCGTGCCCTCCGAGGTCTATGTCGGAAGCTTTGTTTGCCTCCATCTTGAAGAGGAGGGAGTTGAGGGTTTCTCTAAGGGCTGCCACATCAGAAGCCGGTGTTTCCCCCAGGATTTTCGCCACGAGGTTCTGCTTGTCAACTCCGCCGACCCCTTTGGGGAGTTTAGCGGCCAGCTTGGAAAGGATTTCTTTTGCCTCCACAGTTCCTCCCATTAGGAAAACCATCCCTGCCAAAGAGAGGACATGCCTAGAGCCCCGGCTGCCCTGTGACGGGGCCTGCCTGTCCTACTCGTACCATGCGTAAGGCTTAAAGTAGTTTATGTCAAGTTTTGAACGGGCAGTCTCAAGCGACGAGGAACTGTAATAGAGACTCATGCTCCCTTGGGACCTGAATCCGAATCCAGCCGGCCCTGACTCACAGAGCAGGCCTCCGTATATCGTGGAATTCCCCTGGAGCTCTATGCTTCCTGCAGACTTTACGAGAATGAATCCTTCCCAGTAGAAGTTCCCGGTTACGGTCAGCGATCCATCCACTGCAAGCACGCCAACGCCGGAAGTGGCACCGGCGACCTTCACAATTCCCGAGATAATCGTGACCTCGGGCTGAGCTCTTGTCCCCCAGACCTGTCCTCCACCGATAGTTGTCCTGACAGAGAGTATGCGTGTCGCCACTGAGCGGAATCCCTGAAACATTCTGTTGAAATCATAGGTGCCCTTAAGTGTTGAGATGCTGGGTTCAGGGCCGGCTCCCTGGACTTGATTCCAGCTTGGACCGAGTCCGGCGACAAGGGCGGTGGAATCTGCTGCGGAACTTGCCGATACGCCGGGGACACTGTCCGCGGGGGAGGCGAGCGGTCCCCCGGGGAGCCAGTCGTGGCCGTCGATCAAAAACGCCGCTCCCAGGAAATCAACGCTTGTGACAGCTCCCTTGAGGCCAATCGCAGCCTCGGTGTCTTGAGGTACTAGGCTCTCTCTCTTTGCAAGCACCTTCACCTTTCTTGAAGTGGAGCCAACCGATGCGGTTGCAAGAAGTCTTACTTCGTTCCTCGCAAGAGTCGAATCAGTTGTTGAATCCACAACAGTCACGGTCGCCGATGCCCCTGAGAAGGGAGGAAGGGTAATCGTGCCCCTCAGGTCGTTGTCCTTCGAGATCTTCCTCAGGGCAATCAACACGGACGACCCTGCGGCATCCCTGGCAGAATAATCCTCGAACGAAGAAACAAGATTTCGAGTAAGGCTCTGGACTGTCTTATTGATGCTGGATTTCAAAGTGCCGAAAACCACAAGAAAGCCCATGACGACAAGAAGGGAGGCTCTTCCCAAAGGTCACCCCAGGGTCAGATTCTTGGGAGAGACCCTGAATTTTCCGATTGCCTTTGTGTAGTCTCTCCCGTACTTGTAGGGGCTTTCGACTATAACGGAAACCTGAACTGTAACGATTGAAGCCTGCCTTGCTCTTCTCTGTTCCGCTGTCTCACCCTCCTGCCTTTCAATCTTCTCCTGTGCGGCTCCGAAATAGGAGAAATCCAAAGATGTAACGCCGGTAGCAAGCAATTGCCTCGCGCCATTAAAATTCCTTATCAGAGTCCTGTCGCCGGGATTCTCAGTTCCGGCAAGTTCATCCACTGGCCCCAGGAAATAACCGACTGAGTCAGCTGAGCCATCATCATTCAGATCTCCTCTGAAAAATACAGTGTCCGACCTGGCCGTAGAAACTGCCGGACTTACCTTGTAGCCCATGTTTTTCAGGTCTCGCAGCATGAGCGCGGTGATGGTTCCCAAATTCCTCTGTACTGCGACTTCCATTGTCGCCCGGTGTGAATTCTCAATCAGCGATGCGTTGAGCGAGAGAACAGTGCCGAGGAGTATTGCTCCTATTATGGCTGATGCTGCGATGTCGAGGAAAATGCCCATGGGTTACGAACTAGGTTAGTTCGAGCTCCCTCAGTCTATTGTTCAGCAGCCAGATTCTCTGATTTGCCTTGCGCAGCTGGCCGACAAGCACGTGCGTGACGTTGACGAAGAACTGCTGAAAAAGCACTGGAGGTTTTCGCCTGAAGTACGCCATAACCTGCGACCTCTCATACTCCCTCACCCTCACGTAGCCTTCCGCCACAACCCTTGCTGTTCTGGGGTGCTGGAGAACGATTACGGAAGCACCGAGGGTATCTCCCTCTTTGAGGGTCCCGAGGTTGGCATCATCCAGCCACAGCGATACTTCTCCGTCTTCGATTATGTACATCTCGAGACCCGGCGTGTTTTCCCGGATTATCACTTCATTCAGATGGAATTCCTTCTCCCTTCCAATGGCGAGAAATTCCCTTCTGTCCTGGTCTGAAAAACCCATCAGAAGGAGCTCTTTTTCACTAGGCAATTCTGTTTACCTCACTTTTCGAAGTAGGTGAACACATGACTCAACCGGAGAGGCGCTCTGAGAAAAGGAGAACTTACCGTTACGGTCATTCTCTTTGCATAGGTCTGTCCCTGAGCAGTCTGCGTAGGGTCGTTTTCATTCACATAGGCGACGTCAATGCTTACAGCACACTTTCCAAAAGAAGTCGAATCCCGTAAAGCGAAGTTGTTGAAATCATCCACATCATCAAAATCAGGGTAGGATTCACCAGTGTCTTTTCCAAGCCTCCCGGCCATCGTGAATCCGGCGGGCGGGTTAGAAGGATAGCCCGATACAGTAGTCTCGTCGTACTTCAACTGCCTTGCCATCTCGACGTATTGCTGCGCAACAGACACAGCATACATGCCGATTGTCCCCTCCGAAGCGAAATCGTTAGCCTGAAAAAGTGATGTATTCACAGAAAGTATAAGCGTTGAGAGAAGTGCCATCGCGCAGATAAGAAAAAGCATCTCACCGGTTGACATTCAATCTTACTCCTCGACGGTTGCAGAGATTATTTCCTCGATGGTCGTGATCCCTTCCTTAGCCTTCTGAGCGCCAGATTCCCTCAAGGTCAAAACACCAGTCTTCTTTGCCTGCTCTTTGATCGCCGTCTCATCCACTGTGTCTTTTGATGAAGAGATTATTTTCCTTATCTCTTTTGTGAAAAGGAGCCCCTCGTGTATGGCCGCGCGCCCCTTCCATCCTTTGTTGCACTCCGGGCATCCAACGGGTTCGTAGAAAACCGCGGATTTGATCTCTTCATCGCTCAATCCAAGCCGCCGGGCGGCTGGCACATCGGGTGTTTTTGCAGGCGCCTTGCACTTTGAGCAGAGTGTCCTGACCAGGCGCTGGGCAATTATCACGTTGATTGCATTGGCAATGAGAAACGGCTCGACGCCCATGGTATAGAGCCTTGTGACAGAACTTGGAGCATCGTTCGTGTGGAGGGTGGAGAATGTGAGGTGGCCGGTATTTGCAAGCTTGATCGCTATTTCAGCAGTCTTCAGGTCCCTGATCTCGCCCACCATGACGATGTCAGGGTCATGTCTCAGGATAGACCTTATCGCCTGGTCGAAATTCATCTTGTTGCCAATCTTGAGCTGTCTTGCACCCTTTATCAGGAACTCGACCGGGTCCTCAACTGTCAGAACATTCACGGTTGGATCCATGACGTGGTGAAGAGCTGCCATGAGCGTTGTGCTCTTCCCGCACCCTGTAGGCCCCGTAAGAATGATTATTCCCTGTGGGGCAGAGATTGCTGCCTTGAAATCACTGAGAGCTTTCTCAAGAAATCCCAGCCGCTCGATTTCCGTCACAACATTTCTATCATCCAGCACCCTTACTACAATTGATTCCCACTTTCTCCTGAATTCGCTTCCGACTATCGGAAGAATTGAGACTCGATACCTTATCCACTGGTCATCAACCCTCTTCTGAATGAACCCGTCCTGCGCGATTTCCCTCTCAAACCTGTCAACATTTTTGGAGAAATCCTTGATGACCGCAGAAACTGCTTCGGGTTTGTATGGGTCGATTCTCCAGAGCTGAAGATTGCCGTCAATCCGGAAATGAATCTCAGTGCTCTTCGAATCATGAGGGACGACATGAATATCGCTCGCGCCCTTCCTCACGGCCTCTATCAGAGAAGCTTCAACGAGCGCCCTGAGTGCAGAGACTGTGTCCTTGTCGATCGGCTCTTCTGCTCCTTCCTCTTCGGACACTTCAATGGGCTGACTCTGCTTTTCAACTATCTCCAGGAACTCATTCTTCGGCGGTACCACTTTTTCCAGCAGGGTGTCGAATTTGTTAAGCCTTGTGTAGAGAATCTCGTGCTTTTTGTAAGGGAAATGCCTTGAGAGAGATGAAACTTCCTTGTCTGTGGGATCGGGGGTGATTATGAGAAGAAGGTCCTTCTGGTCCTCGGAGACTTTGAACGGCAGCATCTTTCTTGTGATTATCTTTTCCACAATTTCAGGGGTGAGCTTATCGAGAATGCCTTTTATGAACTCAAGCCGCGGATCATCCACCGCCTGTTCGTCAAGGTTGAGCTCTTTGAAGGCGTAGAAGCGTGAGACTTCGCTGAAGACGGCGTGGTGATCGATTCCGAAGTCGGAAACTAATATATCGGTGAGCTTTCTTTTCCCGTCTTCCTGCTCAAGAATTCCTTCGGCTCTTTCAAGAGTCTCGGCGTCAACAATTCCTTTTTTCGAAAGAATCTCACCTATCCTGCTCTTCGGCTGCGGCATTCCCGGCCCCTTACATTGAGCCCAAGTCGGGCTTTATGAAGGCAGTCTCTGATGAAACGAGCGTGAGCGCAAGCGTTACGATCATTATTACAAACGCAATGACCAGATTTATCAGTTCGACGGTGCTCTTCATCTTGTAGCCAGTTTCCTTTTCATAGTAGTTGGCAAGCTGCTCGGACGAGGATTTGAGCGCGCCCGATTCCGAGCCCGACCTGAAGCGGGAGATGGCATTCACGGTGAATACTCTGGTCGCTTCAAGCGCCTCCACGAGCCCCTTGCCTTCCTTGAGCATAAGCGGAATCGCAACCGTTTTTATTCTCTCTTCCATGTATTTGTTCCTGCAGGCCTCTGCCGCCGTGCGGATGACCGCAATGTTCTCGCCTGAACCCGTGTAGAGCGAGTTGAAAACCCTTGCAAATATCTCGATGCTGGTTTTGTGAATAAGAGATCCGAGGACTGGAAGCTTTATTATGTACTTGTCAAAGAGCAGCTTTCCTTTTTTTGTCTTTGTGAGTATCACTGTCGCTACGGGAGGGACGATTAGAACTGCAAACACGAGCAGCATGTGAGATCTGAGAAAATCACTTGCGGCAAGCGAGGCGGTCGTCATCGGCGGAAGCTTTATCTTGAGCTTCAGAAAAACCTCGGCGGTCTTCGGGAAGATGTATCCGACATAGTAAACGACTGCTCCGAAAAGGAGAAGGAGGGTGACGATTGGAGTGATCAGGGCGCCTCTCAGATTTTTTCTGAACTCCTGGTCTCTCTCAAGGAACTTGGCGGTACTGTCATATACCTCAGCCATGTTTCCGCTGTTGGAGGCAATCCCCAGCATGTATGCGGGGAATCTTCCCAATGTCTGCTCATGTTTCTTGAAGACCTCCTGTCCATCCTTGCCGTCCTTCAGATCGGTGCTGATTTGCGAAATAGTGCGGCGCAGTGTCTTGTTCGTAGTGTCGTTCAGGACGAGGTTGAGAATCTCGTCGTAGGGAAGTTTCTCCCGCAGGAGGTCTGAACATATTCTTACGAAGAGGACAATATCCCTGTTGGGGGGTTTGAAACTGAAGTCAAGGAGCTTCTTCTGGACCGATATCTTGAAGCCCCTCTCCGGCGGGAACTGCCTCTTCAGGAGGACTTCAACTTCTTTCTTGTGAAAGGCTTCTTCCTCACCTTTCTTGGTCGGTTCCCCCTTTTTCGTAATTCTGTAGATGAACGAGGATTTCTTGCTTACTTCGACCAGGCGGAGCTTTCTCTCCTGGCAGAGCTTGGCAACTGACGACCTGGCCTCGCCCTTTCCTTTAGCAAGGATAATTCCTTGTACTGGTTTTCCTGCGAGTGAAATGGCTTTGTACCGGAACTCAGGCATGCTCGAAGCTCTGGATGTGCGGGGGAGAGCCGTTCAGAGATCCCTCCCCCGCACAGCGAGTGTAGGACTACCTGTTCTCTGCTCTAGTGATAAGTCCCCTTGCAGAATCGGGATGCAATATGCCAAAAATGTTCTTCTTTGCCGTGGGTGCAGTAATCTTAAGCCAACCGGACGAATCAGCAACGGTCATTGCTATGCCGCCGGTAGTCTTGCCGTCATCACCAATTTTGTCGAACGTTACGCCAGTCCAGGACCTCCCGCCGCCTCCGAGTTCAGCAGGTTTCTGATACCAGGCAAGCGCCGAGGCAGCGACTCTCTGGCAATCCTGTCTTGCTGCATCAAGGTCAGCCTGCTCCCCGGCTTTTCCGAATTGCCTCAAGCCCACTGCCACCGCAGCGGCAATTATGATTATTGCAAGAACGATCATGAGAATCTGGGTCTGTCCCATCTTAGATTACCTCCTTGATAGGTAAGGAATTTCACACGAACTGGAAGAAACGCGTTCCCGGAGTCTGCTACCACCCCCTTTCGGCCATAATCATCCGAGTGCAAAACTCGCGTTAGCATACACAGTAATACTTCTATTCCAAAGTTGTCAACAAGAATAAGGGGAAAAGCGCGCGCTTCCTGTTTTCCCTCTCCAAATTGTGCCCGTCGTGCTGCGGGCGGATGAGTTTTCTCGTCCGCCCATCTCATCGCCGTGTCCGAAGCCTGATACGGTCTTGCTCTTGGGCGTTCCTCCTTGAGCCATCGTTTAAGTGCTAACTTCGCTTGACGCGAATGCGGCATGATGCTAGACTATGGAAGGTTTCGCTGATGCCTGCTAGTGCCGTCCGTGGAACCGCAAATTTTCTCTTCTCAATTCCCGCCGGGACTGCTAGTGTGGCTTCAAGGCTCACTGAACCGGAAGGGCAGATGGCTAGAGGAGACTTCTGGAAATGAGAAAGCTGTTGGTTTTGGCTCTGCCTTGTTTGATTCTCTTGGCTGCTTCGACGGCATCCTCACTCCCCACTGTCAAGATCACCCTTCTCAATACCGATATTCAAGTTTTCCGCATATCCGACTTCGACCTCAGCGATGCGACAAACAATCCGCTGATCTTTGAGGTGAAGATTACTAACGATAACCTACGGCGAGATGTTCAGCTTTCCCTTGTGGTAACCAGTACCCGGCGCGGAGAGTTGGGAAGCGGGACATCCACGGTAAGCAGCCTGAAGCCTGACACTATTATCGTCCTCACCAATAGAGATTTGGGAACCTCAACTGACTTCAAGATTGAGGATTTCTCGATTAGGGATGCCGCCGAGGGCCTGAAGGGCGCCATTCTGAGCACTGGGTCTCTTCCCGCAGACACTTATACCTTTAGGCTTCAACTCCGCGACGTCGGCACTGGAGAGGAATTCGAGGGCGCGCTGACCATAACCGTTCGAAACCCGAACACGCTTGAGCTCCTGGGCCCTGGAACAAGATTCGGCGGAGAACCTCCTTCGGTAAGCTCGCCGCCTCCACCATTTCAATGGACTTCCCAGGCGAACGAATTCAATTTCGTTCTTGTTGAGCTAATGCAGGATCAGGTTTCTGCTGAAGAGGCTCTCGACAACCAGCCGCAATACAAGGTTGACAGGTACAAGTCTCCTTTCCAGGGCTCTCACTTCCTGACGTATCCAAGCTCGGCGGAAGCCCTGCTTGAAGGACACACCTATTGCTGGCAAGTCGAGGCGATTGTGAAAACGTCCGGCGCTGAAGAGACCATACTCAGCGAAATCTTCTGGTTCAAAATCGGGCAGAGGCGGATCGCGCCTGTGAGCAATGCTTCTGCAGTGATCATGAGCATCCTTTCACTTTTGCCCCCGAACCTTCTGGCGGATGTGCTGAATCAGCTGGAAGGGTATGTACCGGATGGAAATATCTTTCTGGACGACAAGCAGATTACTCCTGAAAAATTGCGTACGATAATAAATGAAATCAAACAAGGCAAGC
This sequence comes from Candidatus Eisenbacteria bacterium, assembly GCA_030017955.1. Classification (NCBI taxonomy): domain Bacteria; phylum Candidatus Eiseniibacteriota; species Candidatus Eiseniibacteriota bacterium. The sequence goes on along the minus strand of JASEGR010000006.1, from coordinate 36,992 downwards.
CGGAAGATGTTGAGGTTTCTGTCAGATGACAAATAAGCCGGGTCTGTCGATGGGCTTCTTGAGGATTGGAGTTCTTCCCCTGGTATCTCTCCTCATTATCTGTATCCAGCTCTCTCCTCATGAGTCGTCGGCTGGTGAGCCCAAAGCCATTGCGCTCGTCATGAAAGCGACCGGGAATGTGAAGCTGAAACGGGCAAACCCGGGAGAATGGTTTGTTCCCAAGAAGGGTGAGATTCTTGATGGAGGAGATCTCCTCAGAACAGGCGAAGATGGTTTCGCTGCAGTCCTGTTTCAGGACGATAAGAGTCTGGTGAAGATAAGCTCAAATACCGAGCTCGTTGTGAACGGAGAAAGACAGGGAAAGGCTGTTTCTAAAAGACTGTGGGTGGGAGCTGGAGATTTGTGGGCCAAAGTGACGAAGACGGAAGGCACGCGGTTTGAGGTTGAGACCCCGACTTCAGTCGCATCCGTCAAGGGATCAGAGTTCTATGAGGAGGTGGCGGAGAACGGGTTCTCGAGCCTAATTTGCATAGAAGGCGAAATGGAATTCTCAAACGATTATGGATCCGTCACTGTTAAACCGGGAATGATAGCGACTTCGACAGGGAATGAGGCCCCCGGATTGAGGCCGGTTGTCCAGGGAGAGACACCCGGGTTCGGGGCAGAAGAGGGCGCAGTGACTGAAGAGGAAATCAGGATCGAATACAAGGACAGTCAGGGCAACATAAAAGAGCTGATTATTAAGAGAAAAGTGAACCGCTAGAGCTTTCGCATACCGCCTCCGGACCGACTGAAAAGAGGAGACTCTGTTTGCGGAACCCAGGAAACAGACCAATCGCTAGGATAGCTTGCAGCGTAAGCATGCTCCGGTGCGTGCCTGCGCTGCTTCTCCTTGTTTCGCTCACGCTCGCGAGCACGGCCTCCCCGGACGAGGGAATCTCAATAAGAGGTGTGCCGGTTGTGAAATTGCTTCAGGGCGGGAAGGCTCGAATTGTCGCTGAAGTTGAGGCAGTTGGGGGAAAGATTAACGAGGTTGAGCTCTTCCATAGAATGGCAAATGACAAGGAATTCAGAAAGACGGCGATGAGGCCTCTCGGCGAACAGAAGTATGATGTAGTGGTTGATATGAAAGGGAGAGCCATAGAGTATTTTGTGGTTGCAACCGGCGAACAGGGCGGTTCGGCCAGCTTCCCCTCTGAAGAGCCATCGCTGAATCCGGCCGCGATCGATGCTGACGGAAGCTCGACGGGTGTGGAGATAGTCCCGCTGAGCCCGGAAGAGGGCTCAGGCGTTCTTGAGAGAATGCCGCTAATTGCATTCTCGTTTCTTGAAGACGGTAACAGCGTGGATGTTAAGACTGTCAGGATCAAATTGGACGGGAGGGACGTTACGAATGAGGCGAATGTCACCCGGTACATTCTCACATTCGTTCCCAGTAAGCCGCTCTCATTCGGCCCGCATACGATCTCAGTGACAGCATCAGACACGTCCGGGGTCGCACTGCCGGAGTTTGCTCTTGCATTTCAGACTGGCAAGACATCAGTTGCCGGGAGACTCCCTTCCATTACCGGAGATACCTACATCGACCTGAAAAGCGACGACATAACCGGACCGGGCGCATCGGTCAGGCAAGAGCCTGGCCAGACGAACATGTTCAGGGTTCGCGCCTCCGGGAAGTACTCTATCCTGAGATACTCGGGAAACGTTTTTCTGACCTCTGATGAGAAAAGTAACAAGCAGCCCAAACACAAATTTAAAGGAGAGCTCAAACTCCCTCACCTTGATTTCTATGCCGGCGATGTGACTCCGACATACTCCGAGCTGGTTCTCTGGGGAAAGAGGGTGAGGGGAACCCAAACCAATCTGAAGCTCGGCCCGGTCGGTATTTCATACGTTGAAGGAGAGACCAGGAGGAAGATTGAAGGAGAAGGGCAGCTTCTCACGGGCGTCGGCGGCGTGGACTCTGTGGTTGTCACAACTGCGGGAACTTTTAAGCAGAGGCTCCGCGGCCTGAGAACGTCAGTTTCGCGCGGAATGACTGTGTTTGGAGTCAACTTCGCCAAAGTTCAAGATAGACCTACTTCCATAAAGTTCGGAACGGATCCGAAAGAGAATATTGTCCTGGGTACCGACCTGGGTTTCTATTTCCTGGGAAAGAGAATTATCATGGAGGGAGAGGGAGCAGTCTCGTTCATCACGCTGGATACATCGCGCGGGGCGCTCACAAAGGCAGAAGCTGACACGACGTTTGACGTGAGTCTTCCTTTTGATCCTTCCGAGTATGAAAAGTATTTTGTAATAAACTCAAGCACGGTCCCTCTGGACCCGCGGGATCTTTCATCGTTAGCCTACGGGGTCAGACTGAGGGGAAACATAAAAAGGAATGTGTTCGATATTCTCTACAGATCCGTCGGCTCTGCATACTATTCCCTTGGCGCGACATCTCTTCAGAACGACAAGGCGGGAATGAAAGCAAGGGATCAGATTTCGTTCGGCGGAGGTCTTCTCACCGGCGGCATCACTTACGAGAGCTTCAGAGACAATCTATCAAAAGACAAGCAGGCGACCAAGTGGACAAAGTCGGTTTCTTTCTCACTCGGACTTGCACCCGGGAAAGGGAGTCTCACCAGACACGACAAAGCCATTTTCCCGATCGGCAACGTGGTTCGCTTTTCGAAGCCGGCTCTTGTTCTCCTTGAGGATCACCTGAACTCATTTACCTTCGCCTACAGAATCTATGATAGAGAAAACGACGCTCCGGATACCTTGGGCGGAGTGAATGATGTTACCACAAGCTATTCCCTGGGCTTCGACGTCACGGTGGCGCCTTTTAGGAAGCCGACCCGTTTGAGCGTTGTGGTGGCACCGTCGAGGAAGGATGACAAGGTAAATCCTGCTTCGGTTCTCAAGACAACCTCGGTTTCTCTTAATGTCCAGAATGATCTCACGCGCGGGCTTACCCTGCGGGCCGGCTACTCTCTGGACAAACAGAGTTTTCCGAACCAGAATACACTCTCGGTTGACTTCAAGAGTTACATGATCGGGGCGACCAGAAAAGTCTTCAGAGAGAGAATCGAAGTCTTTGCGCTTCTGAGGACACTCAGTGCAGAAGGTAATTCAAATGTATACAACTCCATGAGAACTTTCGTCGAAGGAGGCGCCAACTACCGCTTTTCAAGAGGTCCCCTCCTGGGCGTTGAAGTCGGGAGCGTGCGCTTCAATGACAAGGCAATTCCCTCAAACGATTACCGTGAGACGATATTCAGAGTGACGCTCAATCAGAATTTCTAGGCTGAGATGCTCTCCTGATCCAGACTTCAATGATGTTCCCAATCTTCGAGTCAGAGCTTTTGCGCTTTCGCCCCGTGGACGGTAAGCTTACGACCGCGCGACCGGCCGAGCTTTATGAACAAATGGAACAAGGGTCACTGTGAAGAAGAAGACTGCTGAGAAAAGAGTAAGATTTCTCAGTGTAACAAACCTTCTCATCTGCGTTGCGAGCACCTTCCTGGCGCTTTTCCTGAGCCACATTGATTTTTTTGACAACCTGGAACTCTTTTTCCTGAACAAGAGATTCGAGATAAGAGGTGCCGAAGATGCGGGAAATGAAATCATCATTATTGCAGTCGATGATACTTCGATTGAAGACCTGCCCTATTCATATCCCTGGCCGAGGAGCCTCTACGGGAGGGCAGTCACGAATCTTAAGGCGGCCGGCGCGAAGCTTGTGGTTTTCGACGTGGAATTCACCGAGGCCTCAAGCGAAGCAGAAGATCTTCTGTTTGCCAAGGCGCTGAGAGAGGCGGGGAATGTGATTCTCGCCGGGAGGAGCATCGACATAAGGGGCAAGGTGAAAGGGGTTGGGCTTCTGCCGCCGATCGAGCCTCTGCGACAAAGCGCGAAATCCTGGGGTCTTGTTGACAGCTACACGGATAGCGACGGATTCCTGAGGAGGTACGCCTTCTCAAGAACCATAACCGGAAAAATCTATCACTCGCTTGGTGTCGAAGCTCTGAGACAACTGTATGGTATTCCGGATTCACTGACGGCAAACACTCATTCGAAACTCAGGATTGGCAGGACGACAATACCTGCTTATGGAGACAACTTCTTTCTGATCAACTACGCCGGGCCTCCTCACTCCTTCAAGTACCAATCGCTGTCATCTGTTCTTGATGACTCGACCTTCACGTTGACGGGTGACGGGGACATGGACAGCTTTGAAGTGCTGAAAGAAGCGGGTGTTTTTCGGGACAAGATAGTTCTGATTGGCGTCAGCCTCCTGGAAGCTCATGATCTTGTTCTTACTCCGTTCTACAAGGGACGGGGAGGATCGAAGAGCTACATGCCCGGAGTAGAAATGCACGCCAACGCTCTGAGGACTGTCCTGGACGGCAAGTTCATCAGGGCCCCGGGCGGAGGCAAGGGGCTGGCTTACGTGCCCCTCTATCTGGCAATTTCTCTGCTGACAATATTCCTGACGCGCAGAACGAAAAAGCCGACTCTCGGGCTTCTGGTCCTTGTTGTCCTCTCCATGGGCGTCGGCGTGAGTGCGATTGTCTTGTTCTCCAAGAAGCTGATATGGGTGAATGTAATGGCTCCGGAGATTACGATATTCGCCGCGAATTGCTCGACAATCATCGAGATGTTTGTCGAAGAGCAGAAGGACAAGAGATTCATCAAGTCGGCATTCCAACATTATCTTCCAAAGACGGTGATGACCGAACTTTTCAAGAACCCTGAGCTTCTTGCCTTGGGAGGGGAGGAAAGGGAGATAAGCATCCTTTTTACGGATATTGCGGGCTTCACCACGATTTCTGAATCCTTGGGGCCCTCCGAGCTGAGCGCGAGGCTGAACGAATATCTCTCAAGAATGACGGATGTCATCTTCGAGTTTGACGGCACTCTCGACAAGTACCAGGGTGACGCAATCATGGCTGAATTCGGTGCTCCTATCCCGACTGACAAACACCCGCTCAATGCCTGCCGGTGTGCCTTGAAGATGAAGTCTGCCTTGAGAGAAATGTGCAGGGAGTGGGAGAATGCCGGGAAGATTCCGTTCCGGAACCGTACCGGCATCAATTCCGGAAGGGCAGTTGTCGGGAATATGGGTTCGAGTGTCCTTTTCGACTATACTGCGATAGGCGACTCAGTGAACCTGGCTTCACGCCTCGAGGGAGCAAACAAGGAATATGGAACAGACCTGCTGATCAGTGAGATGACATACTTGCGGGTGAAGGACGAAGTAGATGTGAGAGAGCTGGATGAAGTGAGGGTGAAGGGGAAAAAGCTGCCGATCAAGATTTACGAGCTTCTCGGAATGAAGGGAGAGCCTCTCGAAGACGGTTTTCGGGCTGCACTTGAGTTGTATGAGAAGGGGCTTGCGCTTTACCACCTTCGCAAGTGGAGCGAGGCAGTGTCCTTCTTCGAACAAGTGCTCAAGATTAGGCCGGCTGATGGTCCCTCGAAGACGTATCTCGCAAGATGCCTTTCGTTTGCCAAGAATCCGCCGCCCGACAACTGGGACGGAATCTTCGAGTTTGAGGTGAAGTAACGCCCAGAGCAGGCCGAGGCAAGTCTCTGGTCTGTCATGGGCTCAGGAATACTTCCCCCGTGAACTGGTGAAAAATCTTCAGGCTGGTTCTTTTCAGCCACCAGTCCTTATCAGCTGAAAGACAAATAGATTGTGAAGGGTATTCCGTTCCTGGCGGCGTCTTTTTCCGCTCGCTTTCTTTCTTTCTCCCGTGCCTGCGGCATCGTTGCCCCTGAGACATATCTAACCTGGGACTGCTAACTCTAAGCCAATGCAGAAGTTGCTTTGCCCCGAGCGGTCGCTCATCCGGCGGAGCACTTCGTGGCACGGGCATTGCTTTCCTCTCATGGGCAGGCTTCGAGGGAACTGCCTAAGGAGAAGAAAGTGAAAAGGAAAGACGCTGTCCCTGAAATTGACTTTTCGACCCTTGGAATCGACTGGGCATCCGGCCTTGAGGATGCACGCTACATCCTCCAACTCAAGCCGCCTTTTGTCGGAAGAGAAAAGGAGCTTCAGAGGCTGGAAGCTTGTCTTGATTCATGCGTGAAATGGTCAGGGAAAGTCGTTCTTATCTCGGGAGAACCTGGAGTCGGTAAGACTCGCCTCATGGAGGAATTCGCGAAGAGGGCTCTTTGGAAGGGCGTCGAGGTGCTCAAGACAAGTTCGATGTCCAGCTTGCATTCAGCGCCGTGCCAGCCGATTCTGCAGGTACTTCAGGACTACGCAAGAAAGAACTTCTCAAGATGTCTGGAACTGCCTTCTTTCCTCAGGGAACTACTCGAGTTCGGAACCAGGGCTGTTTGTCTGAACAATGCGCAAGAAAAGCCCGGTCTAGTGGGAGATGAGACGCGTTCTGAAAGAATGCTGCTCAGGATCATCGAATCCCTGAACTTCATCTCTGTCGAATCTCCGCTGCTTCTTGTGCTTGATGACATCCAGCTGGCAGACAGGACGACGGTTCAGTTCATAGAAAGATGCCCGACGCAGCTTTCCGGAAGCCGCGTGCTTCTCGTTCTCCTTAATTCAAGGGAAGAACTTGTGGCGCAGGGCCATATGCCCGCAAAAGAGAGCAAAGTCGCCGGCCTGTTAAGAGGAAACCCGAGCATCGAAGTGATTGAGCTTCAGAGGCTGGGCAGGCAGGAGACAAGAACACTTGTTCACAAGTACCTGGCGAAGTCAGACCTTTCGTCTGAGTTTCCCGACTATGTTTATGGGCGGACCGATGGGAACCCTCTGCTTGTCCAGGAGGAAATAAGAGGTCTTATAGGAGTGCAGAAGCTTTATGTCAGGGGTGGAGTCTGGTACAACCAACCGACAGAGGGAATGTATGATGTCATTGGAGAAGGTGTTACCGAACGGCTGAACCTCAGGCTTTCCAATCTGGCCAGCTCCCTGGATGAAGAGAAGAGGACAATTGTGAATCTTGCCTCCATCCTGGGATACAGTTTCCCTGCCGAGCTCCTTGAGAAAGCGCTTGGCGAGGAGAAAGCAAACCTTGTCATGATGATTGAGGAACTCTCAAGCGAGTTCAGATTTCTTTCTCTTGATGGTGAGAAGTTCACGTTCGCACACCCGCTTGTGCGTGAACGGATTCTTGAATCGTTGACGGGTGAAGAAAGAATAAGACTCAACAAGAAAGCCGCCGGTGCAGTCCAAAGAGCTCAGTCTCTCAGCGAAGACGAGAAGACCCATAGACTGGCGCATCACCTCTGGGATGCGGGCGAGAAACCGGAGGCTGTGCCGCATCTTCTTCGTTCTGCATCACTCCTCGCATCGGGCTCGGCCTACGCCGATGCGGTAAAACCTCTTGAAAGGGCCGGGGAGGTTCTCGGGAAAGGAAAGGAGGGCTCTGCTGAGATGCTCTCCGTGAAACTTCAGCTTGGAAGACTTCACGAACTTCTCGGAAACTGGGACCAGTCGCTTCAATACTGTGAGGAAGCCATGACGCTTGCCGGCCTTCTCAATGACCCTGTTTCGGAGAGCCAGGCACTTCTCACGACCGGGATGATAGAGAAGCAGAGGGGAGAGTCCGAATACGCCCGGAAGTGCTTCGAGACGGCTCTTTCGTTGGTGGGCGACAACGACCCTTCAGTCAAGGCCGTTGCATGCTACAGGATTGGGAGCCTCTTCCTCGAGCAGGGAAATTGGGACGGTTGCGAGAAGAGACTCAGGGAGGCCATGGAGTATGCGACGGCTTCAAAAGTCAGGGTGCTCGTTGGCAGAACCTACAACAGTCTGGGTGGGCTTGAGGTTTACAAGGGAAATATGGCAAAAGCCATTGAATGGCTGGAGAAATGCATTCCGATCTATGAGGAAGAAAACGATCTTTATGACTTGGCATCAACTCTGCATAACATAGCAACTGCGCACCTCGACCAGAAAAACTGGCGGGAAGCTCAAGTCTACTACAGTAAGAGTCTCTCCATATCAGACAGAATAGGAGTGTCCTGGATCAAGTGTTTCAGTTTCCTTGGGAGGGCAGCATGTGCCCTGGGTGTCAAGGATATCGACACCGCGGAAGAGTACGCCGCCAAGGCAGCCTATCTTTTACAAGTTCTGGAGATCGAGACTGGCTTCGGCGGATACGAGATTGTGATGGGCATGATTGAGAGAGAAAAAGGAAGGTGGGTGAAGGCCGAGGAGCATTTTGAGCGCGCTCTCCACGCATTCAGGAATGCGAAGAACAACATGGGTATTGCCGAGACCGAGTTTGAGATGGGCATTCTTTTCATGGTCAAAGGGGAAAAGACTAGGGCTTCCGGTTGGCTGAGAAGTGCTTGCTCCAAGTTTGAGCAGTTCTCGAACCGGAGAAAACTTGCTGAATGCAAGGAGAAGCTGGACGAACTGGAAAAATAGGAAAAATAGTGACAAAAAATAGTGACAGGCACCTATTTTTCCCTCTTTTGAAAATAGGTGCCTGTCACTATTTTCTTTATCACTCCTTATAAACCACCAGGAAAATCCCCACCAGGAAAATCCCCACCAGAATAAGCATTCCTCCCAAGTAAATCACCGGGCCTGGGATCTCGTGGAATAGAAGTGCCGCAAGAATGCTCGCGCCGATAGGTTCGCCCAGTGCTGCCACTGCTACCACGTACGCCCTAATGTGTTTCAGAGCCCAGTTGAAAAGGGTGTGACCGACTACCTGGGGAATGAGTGCCAGGAGGAAAATGTAAGCCCAGGTTTGGGCAGGGAATGGGCCGAGTCTGGTCCTTGTTACGAAACAGATTAGGCCGAGGATGAGGGCAGCGAACAGATAAACCGGGAAGACATAGGCCAGAAGCGGCATGCTCTTCCTGAGAGAGCGGCCTATCAAGAGATATCCGGAAACGAATGCCGCCCCTGACAAGGAGAGCAAGTCACCGAACAAAAGTCTCGCGCCGCCGGAGAAATCCCCCGCCCCGATGGCAACACTGCCGGCAATTGCGAAGGCCATTCCCCAGACAGACATCAAGGCTATCTTATCCTTCAGGATGAGGAATCCAAGTAGGGCAGCGAATACGGGTTGAGTTGCCAGAATTACTACCGAGCTCGCCACACTGGTGAAAGCCAGTGATGAAATCCATGCTGCGAAATGCAGGGCCAGGAAAAAACCGGATGCCAGGAGAATGAGCCAGTCCCGGCTCTTGAGAGAAATGAGGGTTGACCTTTCCTTGACAAGCGTTGGGACCAGCAGAAGGAGGGAGGCAAACATCATTCTGAAGAAGGCAATGGCGAGAGACGGGGCATCGGCCAGGCGGATGAGGGGCGCAGCCCAGGAAACGGCGCAGATGGCAATGAAGATGTCCAGATAGACTACGAGCGGCCAGGAGTTCAACCTGTCATTCCTCTCGGGAACTGTTTCAATGGCAAGGGATCCCCTCAGCAAAGTCAATCCAGCTGTGTATGATACTCAAGGAAAATAGGGACAGTCACCACTTTTCATCCAATTTTCCCCTTCCTTGAAAGATAGTGACTATCCTCGTTTTTCCCTTTCCGGGGGACGAGTACCCCGGGAATCTCATCAGGTTCGCTCCAACGCCATTCTGCAGAACCATGTCGGCTCACAACTATTCCGGAACCCCGTCCCCGTCGCGTAATCGGAGATGCCCCCCTCCGATACTCGCGAGTCGTTGACAGTTTTTTGCCCAGGTGATAAGGTCGCATCTGTGAACGAAAAGAGGTTGAAAGAACTGCTCAAGGGGATGAGGGGAAGGAGAATCCTTGTCCTCGGGGATATCATGCTTGATAAGTATCTCTGGGGAACTGTATGGAGAATCTCCCCGGAGGCACCCGTACCCGTCGTGGACGTTCTCTCGGAATCCTACCGGCTTGGCGGCGCCGGAAACGTCGCTCAAAATATCCGCTCTCTTGGCGGAAAGCCTTTTCTTGCAACTGTCATCGGGAATGATCTAAACGGAAGAATTCTCACTAAAGAGCTCGGCAGGCAGGGGATAAGCAGTTCCGGCATACTGGCTGAGAAGGGGCGGGTAACAACTCTCAAGACGAGAATCATCGCACATAATCAGCAGGTCGTAAGAGCCGACCAGGAAACACGTGAAGGACCGAAGGCCGAAGTCGCAAGGAAGCTTCTTTCCGGGATCCGCTCGGAGATCGGCAGGTTTGATGCCTGCGTGATTTCCGACTACGGGAAAGGAGTAATAACACCGTCTTTGTTGAAGAATTTTCTCTTGCTGGCTCGAAAAATGAGAGTTCCAGTTTTCGTTGACCCCAAGGAATCACATTTCCCAAGTTACAGAGGCGTGAGCCTGATCACGCCCAATCAGATAGAGGCAAGCACGGCGTTCGGGAAGAAGATAGTGGATGAAGCCTCGCTTCGCGAAGTCGGCTCCGGCCTGAGGAGGAGACTCGGATGCGAGGCAGTCCTCATCACGAGGGGAGATAAGGGGATGACCCTTTTTGAAAAGAACGGAAGCGTGACTCATTTCCCGACCGTTGCGAGACATGTTTATGACGTGACAGGAGCCGGCGACACGGTTGTCTCCGCGTTCGCGCTTGCTGTTTCCGCAGGAGGAGATTTCAGGGAAGCGGCTGAGATCTCAAATCATGCCGCCGGCCTCGTGATAAGAGAGCTCGGAACTGCGGCGACCACCCGTGAAGAGATTTACGCCTCCTTCCGGGAAGATCTGAATCCGGAGAATCTGAAAGGCACCGGCGGGAAAAAGTAGGATCCCGAAATGTTCCGGGCAGAAAAGAGAGAGTAATGGGCGAAGTGGTGACCAGAGACAGGTTGAGAGAGATTAGGGAACGGGCAAAACTCCATAGCAAGAAGGTCGTGTTCACAAACGGATGTTTTGACATTCTTCACAGGGGCCATATTGAGTATTTGAGAAAGGCTAGATCCCTGGGCGACATCCTCGTGATCGGCTTGAACACCGACAAGTCTGTGAGGGCAATAAAGGGAAAGGGAAGGCCCATCGTCCCGGAAGAAGACAGGGCTTTCTTACTTTGCGAGCTCAGGAGTGTCGACTACGTGTGTCTTTTTGATGAGGAAACTCCGGCACTTCTCATAGATTTTCTCACTCCGGATGTCCTTGTGAAAGGCGGCGACTACGCAATTGACGAGGTTGTAGGCAAGGACACCGTGGAAGCATCGGGCGGCGAGGTCGTGATCATCCCCGAGGTCAAAGGCAAATCAACCTCTTCGATTGTGGATATAATCTCGCGCCGGACATGCAGTTAAGCTGAGAACCCCCATCCCTGTCTCCATTTTCTTTCCAGGTTGTTGACAAAGGGTGGGCTTCATGGTAGCGTTTTTGTTCCCTGACACTTGGACTGGCTAAACATTGACTAGGACAAACGGGACAGCAATGTCCCGCTTGTCGTGACCGGCAGAGGTTACGAAGCACGATAGGCGGATTTTCTCACGTAGCGTAGTTCATGTGTAAGCTATTGGGGTAGGCAAAGGTAGGCCTATTCGCAAGGGGATAGAGGGGGCAATTCTGTCGCCGGATGCCCTTTTTTTGTGATTGGGATTCGCCAGGGGCTCCTGCTCAGGTGCTGTTTTGCACAAGGGGACGGCGGCGTGGCGACTTAATTCATCAAATCCCCTCACCTCAATCCTCTCCCCGTGGGGAGAGGTTGGCGAGGAGCGAGAATCCGGTGAAGAAATAGGGAGCATGGTCGTGGAGAGAAGAAAAGTCATCATCATGGGAGCAGGGGGAAGGGATTTCCACAATTTCAATCTCTTCTTCAAGGACAAGGAGCAGTACGAAGTCGTTGCGTTCACTGCGACCCAGATTCCCCACATTGACAAAAGGGTCTATCCGCCTTCTTTGTCGGGGGGATTCTATCCCCGCGGCATTCCGATTCACCCGGAGGAAGAACTTCCATCGCTTGTCAAGGATAACGGTGTCATGGAGGTCGTCTTTGCGTACAGCGATGTCTCTCACGAATACGTGATGCACAAGGCGTCGCTTATCTTATCGCTTGGCGCGTGCTTTTCAATCATAGGCACGTCTGAGACAATGCTTGAGAGCAAGGTCCCGGTCATATCGGTGCTTGCCGTGAGAACCGGATGCGGAAAAAGCGCGGTCACAAGAAGGGTGGCGGAGATTCTGAGGGAAGACGGCCACAAGGTGGTGGTTGTGCGTCATCCGATGCCGTACGGAGACCTTACCAAGCAGGGCGTTCAGCGGTTTGAGACATTTGAGGATCTCGACCGGCATAACTGTACGATTGAAGAGAGAGAGGAATACGAACCTCACATCGAGAAGGGAGTAGTGGTTTTCGCCGGAGTTGCCTACGGAGAAATCCTGAACGCAGCCTCGAAGGAGGCTGACTTTCTCTTGTGGGACGGTGGAAACAATGATTTGTCATTCTTCAAACCCTGGCTTCAGCTTGTTGTGGCAGACCCTCACAGGGCCGGACATGAGCTGAGATATCATGCAGGTGAAACCAGCGTTAGACTTGCTGATGTTGTTGTAATAAACAAGGTGGATACTGCGAAGGCAGAGGATATCTCCACCGTCAAAAAGAACGTGAGGTCCGTGAATCCGACCTGCATTTTCGTTGAGACCGAATCTCCGATTAGCGTTGATTCGCCTTCGCTCATCCAGGGGAAACGGGTTCTTGTTATCGAAGACGGACCGACTATTACTCATGGTGAAATGCCGTTTGGGGCAGGTTACATCGCAGCGAAGAACTTAGGGGCCAGCGAGATTGTAGATCCGAGGCCCTTCGCCAGGGGCGAGCTAAGAGAGGTCTTCAAGAAGTTTCCACACATCGGGCCTGTGCTTCCCGCCTTGGGGTACATTGCATCACAGATCAAGGATCTTGAGGAGACGGTGAACTCCTGTTCATGTGATTCTGTGCTCGTTGCCACACCCATTGACTTGAGAAGAATGATAAATGTCAAGAAACCGTCGGTAAGAGCAAGGTACGACGTCAGGGAGAAGGGAAAGCCGGACCTGAGAGAGGTGGTTCATGGTTTTGTCTCACGGATAAGGAGCGGAGTGAACAAATGAACATTCACGAGTATCAGGCAAAGGAGCTTTTCGCGAAGTCCGGTATTCCGGTGCCAAAAGGCGTTGTTGCTTCTTCGAAGGAAGAAGCGAAGAGCGCCGCCGCCAAGATCGGATTTCCGGTTGTGCTAAAAGCACAAGTGCTTGTCGGAGGAAGGGGCAAAGCAGGCGGAATAAAATTCGCGCGTACGCCTGATGAAGTCGGTGAGAATGCCGCGGCCATTCTGGGCATGCAGATCAAGGGCCTTCCGGTTAGGAAGCTTCTTGTTGCCGAAAGCCTGGACATCGCAAAGGAGTACTATCTCGGGATTCTTGTTGACAGGAGAAAAAGACTTCCGCTTGTGATGGCGAGCGCTGAAGGCGGGATCGAAATCGAGGAAGTTGCGAGGCGGACTCCGGAGAAGATTCTCAGACTTCATTTTGATCCGTGGAACGGGCTCCTTCAATTCCAGGCAAGGGAAATCGCTTTTGGAATTGAGAAGGACAAGAGTGTGGCTCTGAAGATAGCCTCTGTCGTCCCAAAGCTCTGGAGACTATTCCTTGAATGTGACGCATCTCTTGCGGAGATAAATCCTCTTGTGCTCACAAAGAGCGGCGACGTGATCGCACTTGATGCCAAGGTGAATCTTGACGACAACGCGCTCTTCAAGCATGGCGAGCTTGAGCTCCTGAGGGACAAGGACGGCGAAGACAAAAACGAGGCCGTTGCCAGGGAGAAGGGTTTGAGCTATGTCAAGCTTGACGGAAACGTGGGCTGTGTTGTAAATGGAGCCGGACTCGCAATGGCTACCATGGACCTCATAAAGCACTTCGGTGCGGAGCCCGCGAACTTCCTTGATATCGGCGGAAGCTCCAACCCTGACAAGGTAAAAGCGGCGATGGGAATTCTACTTTCGGACAAGAACGTGAAGGCAATCTTCTTCAACATCTTTGGAGGCATTACGAGGTGCGATGATGTTGCCCTGGGGCTCGTGGAATCGCTCAAGACGGTGAAGACTGATATCCCGATCGTGATAAGGCTGACCGGGACCAACGAGGACGCGGCGCGGAAGATTCTCTCGGAAAAGGGGCTTCGGTCAACAACGATTATGGATGAAGGAGTGAAGGACGTGGTGGCGAAAGCAAGGGGGGTGGCCTCTTGAGCATACTCGTCGGAAACAACACGAAACTCGTTGTGCAAGGAATAACAGGAAGAGACGGTTCTTTTCATGCGTTAAAGATGAAGGAGTACGGAACGAAAGTGGTTGCCGGAGTCACGCCGGGGAAAGGCGGGACATCGGTTCAGGACATCCCGGTTTTCGACTCTGTGGTGGAAGCAGTAAGGAAAACGGGAGCCAACACATCTTGCGTCTATGTCCCGGCTTCTTTTGCGCCCGATGCCATCTATGAGGCGTGCGGCGCCGGGATTGAGCTTATAGTATGCATCACGGAGGGAGTCCCAACGCTTGAAATGGTGAAGGCGGCGGAGTACATGAGCGAGCGCGGCATACGGTTGATAGGACCCAACTGCCCGGGAATAATTTCTCCCGGGAAGTGCAAAGTCGGAATCATGCCCGGCGAGATCCACTCCCCGGGGCCGGTAGGCGTAGTCTCCCGAAGCGGAACTCTGACGTATGAAGTAGTGAGCAATCTCACCCGGGCAGGAATCGGACAGACGACTTGTGTGGGAATCGGCGGGGACCCTGTCCCAGGGACGAATTTTGTGGATGTGCTGACCCTGTTTGAGAAAGATGACGAGACCAAGGCCATAGTTCTGATCGGTGAGATTGGCGGCTCCGACGAAGAAGATGCAGCCAGGTTCATCAAGGAAAAGCTGTCAAAGCCGGTCGTCGGGTTTGTCGCAGGTAAGACTGCTCCGCCTGGAAAAAGAATGGGGCATGCGGGGGCAATAGTCTCCGGAGGGTCGGGAACTGCCAAAGAGAAGCTTGAAGCTCTGAGGGCTGCGGGATGCAGAGTGGCAGAGACTCCTTCAGAGATAAACCCGCTTGTGAAAGAGGCACTTTCCAGAAAGGGTGGAAGGAAATAGCGATGGAGAAAGAGGACGTAGAAAAGGCGGGGTCTCTCCGTAGAGAGAGCATGGAACACCACGATGAAGACACCCACGCAAAAGAAGAGGGTGGATTCCTTGTCTTTGAAAACGGGAAGATAACAATAAGAATCTCGGAAACATGCTGCAAGAGCTGCGGGATATGCATAGAGTTCTGTCCGACAAAAGTGCTCGAGCCGCGAGACGATGGTTTCCCGGTCGTGGTTGCGATTTCGAAATGCAACGACTGTAAACTCTGCGAGCTCAGGTGTCCTGACTTTGCAATAACAGTAGAAAAGGTGGCGGACTGAAAATGAAACCAAAACTAATCCAGGGAAACGAAGCCTGTGTTGAGGGGGCGGTGAGGGCGGGTCTCACCTTCTTTGCCGGCTATCCGATCACTCCATCGTCTGAAATCGCAGAGTATGTTTCGGGCGTGCTGCCCAGACTAGGAGGGAAGTTCATTCAGATGGAGGATGAGATTGCCTCGGCCTCCGCCATCATTGGGGCCTCCATTGCCGGTGCGAAGGCCATGACCGCGACGAGCGGCCCGGGCTTCTCACTGATGCAGGAGACCATAGGGTACGCAGGGATGGCGGAGATTCCTTGCGTTTTCATCGATGTCCAGCGGGGCGGGCCGTCAACGGGACTTCCGACCCTTCCTTCTCAGGGCGATTTCATGCAGGTCATGTGGGGAAGCCATGGCGATCATCCGATTGCGGCCGTAGCGCCGTGGTCTGCGGCGGAAACCGTGGAGCTCATGGTAACCGCTTTCAATATCTCTGAAGAGTTCAGGATGCCGACAGTTGTCCTCCTTGATGAAGTCATAGGGCACGTGAGAGAAGGGGTTGACCTGTCGTTGTTTGACAATCTGCACGTTGTCGAGCGGATGAAACCAAAAGAGAAACCCGAAGACTATATCCCGTTCAGGAGAAGACCCGGCGAGATAACACCGCTTGCGAACTTCGGAGAAGGCTACAGATACCACATTACTGGACTCACTCATGACGAGAGGGGATTCTCAACCCTCAAACCTAACGAGATTGATGCCAACATAAGAGCGCTTGTCTCGAAAATGGACATGGTCTCGAAGAAGTACGCGTCTTCCTACAGTTTCCTTATGGATGATGCGGATTTCGTCGTCTTTGCATATGGCTGCAGCGCAAGAGTGGCAAAGAGAGCGGTCACACTTGCGAGGCAAAAGGGGATAAAGGCCGGCCTCTTGAGGCCGAGACTTGTCTGGCCTTTCCCTGAACATGAGCTCAGGAACCTCGGTTCGCACGTGAGAGAGATACTTGTGCCCGAGCTCAACATGGGACAAGCTGTAAGAGAGGTTGAGAGGGCAGTAGCGGGAAAGACAAAGGTGACCAGACTTTCCAAAGTCGACGGTGAACTTTTCGATCCGGAAGAGATTCTGGAGGCGATAACGAAAGGTTAAATATGCCAGTAGCCCCGGTTACAAAAGTTGTGACAGGTTACCTAAGGCCTCACAAGAGATTTCCCAGCGTGTGGTGCGCTGGGTGCGGTGTGGGGATAGTCATGGGAGCCTTTCTGAGAGCGGTGAACAGTCTTGGAATAGACAGAAACAAGATCGTCGTCGTCTCCGGAATCGGCTGCACGTCAAGAATGCCGGTCTATCTTGACTTCTGCGGACTTCATACCACGCACGGAAGAGCGATTGCATTTGCCACAGGAATAAAGTTCGCAAAGCCCGAGCTTACCGTCGTCGTAATCATGGGTGACGGGGATGCCATCGCCATCGGTGGAAACCATTTCATTCACGCAGCCAGAAGAAACATAGATTTGACGGCGATTGTTGTGAATAATGAGACATACGGTATGACCGGAGGACAGTACTCTCCTACGACGCCGCAGGGTTCTTCCGGAAGCACTGCCCGTCACGGAAACATTGAGCCACCTTTTGATATCTGCGACCTTGCAAGGGCATCCGGCGCAACTTACGTGGCGAGAGAAGCTGTCTACAATGCGAGAAGACTGGAGACATTGATTGCAGGAGGAATCAAGAAGCGAGGATTCTCTCTCATAGAGGCCGTATCCAACTGCTACACCGTGTACGGAAGATACAACGATTTCAAGTCTCAGATTGATATGCTCCGGTGGCAGAAAGAGCATGCAGTTCCCATTCAGAGCTGGCAGAAGCTTCCACCGGAAGAGAAGAACAGCAAGTTTTCCACCGGCGTTCTTTTCCAAAAGGATGCGCCGGAATACGTGGATGAGTACGACAAACTCATTGAGAGACTCGGGGGAAAGACCGGAGGGGCAAAAAGTGAATCCTAAGCAGACAGGAATAGATTCTCACCCGGGCAGGAATTCTGGTTCTCTGCCCGCAGGTTCAGAGGTGGCTGTCAGATTGAGCGGTGAGGGCGGCCAGGGACTTATATTGGCAGGGGTCATCCTGGCCGAGGCGGCGTTCGTCTTCGACGGCAAAATGGTTGCCCAGACTGAGAATTACGGGCCTGAGGCAAGGGGCGGGAAGAGCGCATCGGACGTGATAATCTCGTCTGAGGAAATCGACACGCCGAAAGTCACATTCCTGGACTTCCTTCTCTGCCTAACGCCAGAGTCGCTAAAGAGCTATTTGCCGCGTGTGAAGAAGAACGGGACTGTTATCGCTGACACAACGACAATAAAGGAATTTCCCGAGGCAACCCAAAGAATAGTGAAGATACCTCTCAAGAGACTTACGAGAGAAAGGCTTGGGACCGAAGTTGCAACGAATGTCGTTTCCCTTGGGGTGTTGAGAGAAGTCACCGGAATTGTATCAAGAGATGCTCTTCTCAAGGCCGTTGAGGGGCGCGTTCCAAAGAAGAGCCTCGATCTCAACAGGCGCGCGCTGGAGCTTGGATCTGAGCTTGGAAGGGAAGTCTGTGGGGGTTGAGAGGACACTCCTCATAATCAAACCTGACGCAGTCGAGAGGAACCTTATCGGTCAGATTCTCTCCTCTGTGGAAAGCGGCGGTTTCTCCATTCTGAGCATGTCAATGCTGAGGCTCAGTGAGCCGGATGCGAGAAGGTTCTACAAGGTGCATGAGGGAAAACCGTTCATCGATAGTCTTGTGAAGTATATGTCAAGCGGGCCGTGTGTTGTCTGCGTGCTGGAGGGAAACGGGGCGGTGGAGAAATTGAGAAAGCTCGTGGGTTCGACGGATCCCAGCCAGGCATCTCCGGGAACAATCAGGGAGAGGTTTGGAGTCGACAAGCAGAGAAACTCGGTCCATGCATCTGATTCGAGCGGTACGGCAAGCGAAGAGATTGAGTTCTTCTCCGGGAGGGTTGAAACTTGTTTGAGATAGTTGAGAAAAAAGACCTGCATGAGACAATCTGCCTCATCAAGGTGACGGCAGGGCTGATTGCATCGAAGGCGCTTCCGGGACAGTTCGTTCTCATCAGAATTGACGAGAAGGGAGAGAGAATCCCTCTCACGATCGTTGACGCTCGTGACGGGCTTCTGACCCTGATCTTTCAGAAAGTGGGGAAGACCACGGTGCACCTTGGGACGCTCTCGAAGGGAGATTCGCTTGCCGACGTTGTCGGGCCGCTCGGGAAGCCTTCCGAGATAAAGAAATACGGAACTGTGGTCTGCATCGGCGGAGGGATAGGGATAGCGGAGGAATATCCTGTTGCCAGGGCTTTCAAGGAGGCGGGCAACTACTGCATCTCGATCATTGGAGCAAGGACGAAGTCCCTGCTCATCCTGGAAGATGAGATGAGAGCTGCAAGTGATGAGCTCTTGATAACGACTGATGACGGTTCGTACGGCGTTAAGGGACTCGTGATAGATGAACTCAGAAAGATAATCGACCGGGGGAAGCCAATTTCCCTCGTGATGGCAGTCGGACCTGTAGTCATGATGAAGGCTGTGGCTGAGGTCACAAGGCCGTACGGCATAAAGACGCTGGTCAGCCTCAACTCAATCATGGTGGATGGGACCGGCATGTGCGGGGCCTGCAGGGTGAGCGTTGGCGGTAAAACCAAGTTTGCCTGTGTGGACGGCCCGGATTTCGACGCCCATGAGGTTGATTTCGACCTCATGATCGGACGGCTCAAAATGTACCTTGCAGATGAGAAACGTTCTCTTGAAGAGTTTACGAAGAAACAGGCGGTTCACAGCTAGATGAACTCCGACAAGCCCAAGAAGAAACTTATTCTTGAGAGACAGAAGATGTCGAGGCAGGACCCCTTGCTCAGGTCGAAGAATTTCAAGGAAGTCGCTCTCGGTTACACTGATGAAGAGGCGGTGGTCGAAGCGGTGAGGTGTATAGACTGTAAGAAGCCGCTTTGCATTGATGGCTGTCCCGTTGAGATCGACATTCCCGGTTTCATACGGCTCATACAGCAGAGAGACTTTCTCGGATCAGCCAGGAAGCTCAAAGAGAAGAACAGCCTTCCCGCGATTTGTGGAAGGGTATGCCCGCAGGAGGACCAATGTGAGAAAGTCTGCTTAGTCGGAAGAAAAGGCGATCCGATAGCCATCGGGAGGCTGGAAAGGTTTGCGGCTGATTACGAGAGAAGAATCGGAAATGTGGAAGTTCCGAAGTTGCCTGCTCCGAGCGGAAAGAGAGTTGCTGTGGTGGGCTCGGGTCCTGCAGGCCTTACAATTGCCAGTGACCTTGCCAAGATGGGGCATGATGTGACCATCTTCGAAGCACTCCATAGTATAGGCGGGGTACTGAGGTATGGAATTCCCGAGTTCAGGCTGCCAAAGGCAGTTCTTGAGGCCGAGGTGGACTATTTGAGAAAGCTCGGCGTCAAGATTGAGAAGAGCTTTGTGGTGGGAAGACTGAGACTCCTGGATGAGTTCCTGATGGACGGTTTTGATGCTGTCTTCGTCGGGACAGGTGCCGGGCTCCCTTATTTCATGGGTGTCCCGGGAGAGAATCTGAACGGCGTCTACTCTGCCAACGAGTTCCTTACGCGGGTGAACTTGATGAAGGCGTACCTCTTCCCGGACTACGATACGCCGGTAGTGGTCGGGAAGAAGGTTGCGGTTATCGGCGCGGGCAATACTGCCATGGATGCCGCCAGGTGTGCTCTCCGGCTGGGAGCCGAATCCCATATCATTTACAGAAGGTCCAGAGAAGAGGCCCCCGCGAGAAAAGAAGAGGTTGAGAATGCCCAGGAAGAGGGTGTACAATTTCATTTCCTTGCCGCACCCGTTGACGTGCTTGGAACCCCGGACGGGTGGGTGCGCGCGCTCCGCCTCATCAGGATGGAACTTGGCGAGCCGGACGACAGCGGAAGAAGAAGACCTGTCCCCGTGAAGGGATCTGAGACCGAGTTTGACGTTCAGACAGTGGTAGTGGCTGTAGGCCAGGGGCCGAACCCGCTTGTTCCATCGACCACTGAGAAACTTGAGGTGAACAAGAAGGGCTGCATTGTTGCTGACCCCGCCACAGGTGAGACAACAAAGAAGGGCGTTTTTGCCGGTGGAGACATTGTAACCGGCGGCGCCACCGTTATCCTGGCCATGGGGGCTGCAAGAAAAGCCGCGCGGGCCATAGACAAGTACCTGGAGGGTGAGTTTGAAGGGAAGTACTGGTCCCCGACGGCGTCATCAAGCTCAGCCCTGGAACAATGAGGGCCGCCCGGTGACTATCCATATTGCAGACCTGCACGAAGGGTTGAACACGCTGGAGATTGAGGACAGTCAAGCAGGCCTTGGCATAGAGCATTCGATTGCCAATTTCGCCGGACCTCTGAGACTTAAAGTTTCCCTTGTCAAGACTGGTGAGGAAGTGGTAATTGATGGTACTATATCAGGCGAGCTGCTTGATGAGTGCTCACGGTGCCTCGCGGAGCTGAGAAGGCCCCTCAGTGTGGCTCTCCATATCTTCGGCCTGGTCAAGAAACCATCGGTTTCCGGCCTTGAGCTTGATGAAGCGCAGCCCGACAGGTATACTGCTTTTCATGATGGGAAGACTATAGATATCGGCGATCAGATACGGGAGAGCATATTGCTTTCGCTGCCGATCAAGAGGCTCTGCAGACCGGATTGCAGGGGAATATGCCCGAAGTGTGGCGCTGATTTGAACAACGAACCTTGCAGATGTGCAAAGCCTGAGACTGATGAAAGATGGAGACCGTTAGAAAAGTTTCTGCGTAGAGAAGGAGGAGAACTGGATGGCGCTTCCTAAGAGAAGACATTCCAAGACGAGAAGAGATAAGAGAAGAACTCACTGGAAACTTACCCCTCCGACGCTTTCAGCCTGTTCACACTGCGGACAGCCAAAGCTTCCTCACAGGGTCTGCCCGAACTGCGGCTACTATAATGATGAAGTTGTGGTTTTCGGAAAAGAGACCTGACTCCGGGCGATAGTCTAACGCGGATGCAGCCCGGGAAATGCGCCGGAATCCAATCGGATTTAGCAAGAGGGCTTTCGAGCTATGGATCCTGATCAGAGTGAGATAAGCATACCCAGGATTGGAGTCGATGCCATGGGGGGCGATAGTGGTCCTCGTGTGGTAGTCCAGGGCGTCATCCAGGCTCTGGCACAGGGGAACGGAAGGTTCGAGTCCGTCCTTCTTGGCGACAAGAATCTCATAGAGAAGGAGATCGCATCGTTCGGGGAGAAGCCGAACCGCTTCAGGATCATTCATGCGCCGGAACAGATTGAAATGGGTGAGTCTGCTATTGCCGCATTCAAGACAAAGAAGGCTTCTTCAATTGTAGTTGGCGCAAACATGCAGAAAGAAGGGGAGCTTGATGCGCTCGTTAGCGCGGGAAACACTGGCGCGGTTGTGGCAACGACCTTGCTTTGTCTTGGGAGACTCGAGAATGCCTTGAGGCCGGCAATAGCGGCTTTTTTCCCAAACAAAATGGGAGGGTGCATCGTTCTCGACGTTGGTGCGAATTCAGACTGCAAGCCCGCCCATCTCCTTCAGTTTGCGGTAATGGGCAGGACATATGCGAAGTTCATTTTGGACAGACCTGAACCGAGAATCGGCCTTCTCAACATAGGTGAAGAGAGTTCGAAAGGAAACGAGCTGGCTCAGAACACCCACAAGCTCCTGGCTCATAGCGGTCTTAATTTTGTTGGAAACATCGAGGGAACGGATATTTTCGGGGGCGGCGCAGATGTAGTGGTCTGCGACGGGTTCACTGGAAACGTCGTGTTGAAAGTTGCTGAGAGCGTCGAAGGCCTCTTGAGCTCTGCCATCAGCGAGCAGGTAGCCAAGAGCGTTATTGCCAGGCTGGGCTCTGCACTCCTCAAGCCGGCTTTCAGGCGTTTTCGGCAGCAGCTAGACTATGCCGAATACGGCGGAGCGCCTCTTCTCGGAGTGAACGGGGTCTGCATAATAGGACATGGACGTTCCTCTGCAAAAGCGATAATGAATGCTATCAAGGTAGCCGCAAGAGTAGTTGAAAACAGAGTAAACGATCATATCCGAAAGGAACTTAAGGTCTTCGGAGGGACAGGTGAAGGCTTTTAGGAATGCGAAAATAGCAGGAACCGGCTCGTATGCGCCTCCAAAGGTCCTCACGAATCAGGATCTGGAGAAAATGGTGGATACGACTGATGAATGGATTGTTACGAGAACAGGAATCAGGGAGAGAAGGATTGCGGACGATAAGACTGCCTCATCGGACATGGCTTTCGCGGCTTCTCGCGAAGCACTTGATGATGCGGGAATGAAGCCCGAGGAGATCGACCGCATAATTGTCGGGACAATAACACCGGACAGGCTTTTTCCCTCGGCGGCATGCACCCTTCAGGAGCTTCTCGGCGCTTCCAAGGCCTGTGCATTTGACATAAGCGCTGCTTGCTCCGGGTTCATCTATGGACTCTCGATAGGAAGAGTGATGATTGCAGCCGGAGAAGCTGAAACGATCCTCGTTGTGGGCGTCGAGACACTTTCAAAGATCACAGACTGGAATGACAGGAACACATGTGTCCTTTTCGGCGACGGTGCGGGAGCTGCTGTTCTCAGGCCCTGCGGAGACGATGCCGGCATACTCTCTATCTGCCTCGGAAGTGACGGGACTCTTGGTTCCCTTCTTGAGCTGCCTGCAGGGGGATCCAGAATTCCTGCATCCAAGGAAAGCGTCGAGAATGGACTTCACTTCCTCAAGATGAAGGGGAATGAAGTCTTCAAGAGTGCGGTGCGCGCCATGGGTGATATAGCTGAGGAAGCCATAGCTAAGGCCGGCATTTCTGCAGACGAAATCTCGCTCTTGATACCGCACCAGGCGAACCTCAGGATCATTCAGGCGACTGCAAAAAGGCTTGGCATTCCGATGGACAAGGTTCTTGTCACCCTTGAGAAATACGGAAACACCTCTGCTGCCTCAATTCCCATGGCCCTAAATGAGGCCAGGAAGAGCGGCAGGGTGAAAAAGGGAGACCTCATCGTGCTGGCTGCATTTGGAGGAGGGTTCACCTGGGGAGGGTGTGTCATAAGATGCTAGGCGAAACAGGAAGCGAAAAGCTGGCTTTTCTCTTTCCCGGCCAAGGGTCGCAATACGTCGGAATGGGAAAGACGCTCTATGACACTTTCCGCAGTGTCCGGGAGCTTTACGACAAGGCAAACGACATTCTGAACTTTGACATAGCGAAACTCTCGTTTGAAGGGCCTGAGGAGGAGCTGAGGAAGACGGTAAACACCCAGCCGGCAATTCTGATTCACTCAATTGCCGTGAGCCAGCTTCTCTTCGATGCGGAAATCCGTCCTGCGTTGGCCGCAGGTCACAGCTTGGGCGAATACTCGGCGCTTGTCTGCGCAGGTGCGATGAGTTTTGAGGACGGCCTTCTCCTTGTGAGACGAAGAGGAGAGCTGATGTTTGAGGCCGGTCTTGAGCGGCCCGGAGGAATGGCCGCAATCCTCGGCATGCCGGTTAGAGAGATCGAGCTTCTCTGCGGCGAGGCAAGAGGGGATGGAGTTCTTTCTCTTGCGAATCTTAACTCTCCGAGCCAGGTGGTTCTCTCCGGGGATATCCCCGCAGTTGAGAGAGCAGTGGTTCTCGCCAAGGAGAGGGGAGCCAAGAAAGCCGTGCAGCTGGAAGTGAGCGGTGCCTTCCATTCCGAACTGATGGAGTCCGCCGCGGCCGGGCTCAGAGAAGCACTATTACAGTTCAAAATCAGGAAAGCTTCTTTCCCCGTGATTGCGAACTGCTCGGCGGCCGAGGTTGTCATGCCCGAGGAAATAAGGAGCTCCCTTGGAGAGCAGCTTCTTTCTCCCGTCAGATGGGAAGAATCCATGAGGAGTATGGCCGGCGAAGGAGTTAAGGTGTTCGTCGAGGCAGGTCCCGGGACAGTGCTCAAGGGGCTCATGAGGTCGATCGACCGGTCTGCCGAGGTATATTCGACGGACACTCCCGATTCATTATCTCAAACACTAGATAAAGTTAAGACGTTTGTCTCAAGTAAAATGTGATGACTGTCATAGGTCTTTCCTATGAGCGGAATTGAGAGAAAAACGGTCATAGTGACGGGCGGTGCCCAGGGAATCGGTAAGGCAATCTGCCTTTCGTTTGCCGGCGAAGGTGCGAATGTGGTCGTTGCCGACATGAATGGGGAAGAGGGGCAGAGGACAGCGGATGAGATCAAGAAGATAGGGACTGGAGGTCATTTCTGTAAAGTTGACGTATCCCGTTCGGAAGAGAGTGAAGGGCTGGCTGAGGAAGCAGAGCGCACTTTCTCGCCGGTCCACATCCTCGTCAACAATGCCGGCGTGACGAGAGATTCGCTCCTCCTCAGGATGAGCGAGTCGGACTGGGACCTGGTGATAAACGTGAATCTGAAGGGAACGTTCAATTGTACAAGGGCGGTGTTGAAGCAGATGGCCAGGCAGAGATACGGAAGAATAGTGAACATCACGTCCGTAGTCGGAATGAGGGGAAATGCGGGCCAGGCGAACTATTCTGCTTCAAAGGCAGGAATAATCGGGTTCACGAAATCTGTGGCCAAGGAGGTGGCCTCAAGAGGAATCACGGTAAACGCGATCGCGCCCGGTTTTATTGATACTCCGATGACTCAAGCTCTTTCAGAAAAGGCCAGGGAGGACCTGTTTAGACTGATTCCGGGAGGACAGGCCGGAGCCCCGCAGGACGTGGCAAATGCCGTCCTCTTTTTTGCATCGAATGAAGCCTCATACATAACAGGCCAGGTATTGAATGTTGACGGCGGATGGGCCATGTAATACTATGCCTGCCCTAAGAAGAACTTACCGGCAATGGAGAATAGGGGCCTGTCGTGTCCCTGATCAGGCCCACCGCAATACGATCAGTTGCAGCCGACTGAGAGGAGGTGACCCCCAAGATGGAATTCAGTGAGGAGAAAGTGAAAGAGTTGATAATGGAGCAGCTTTCAGTATCCGCTGACCGGGTTACGCCG
The DNA here is from genome assembly GCA_030017955.1 of Candidatus Eisenbacteria bacterium. Lineage (NCBI taxonomy): Bacteria > Candidatus Eiseniibacteriota > Candidatus Eiseniibacteriota bacterium. Next base: position 11,618 of record JASEGR010000006.1, on the reverse strand, counting down.
GAAGCGTCCTTCGTTGACGACCTCGGTGCGGATTCCCTCGATACGGTTGAGCTCGTAATGGCGCTTGAAGAGGAATTCGACATTGAGATTCCAGATGAGGATGCCGAGAAGATAAAGACCGTAAAGGACGCAATCGAGTATCTGAGAAGCCATGCTGCGGCGAAGTAGAGGCCAGGAGTAGTGGAGCAAGCATGGAGAAGAGTGATACGAAAAGGGTGGTTATCACCGGGATGGGTGTTATCTCGCCTATTGGACTTGAGGTTTCCGAGTTCTGGGATAGTACCGTCGCCGGCCGGGTGGGAGTATCCCGGATCACGAAGTTTGACCCCTCAGCCTTTGAGACGCAGATTGCGGCAGAGGTGAAGGGATTCAATCCCGAGAACTACCTGGAGAGAAAGGAGATAAGGAGGACCGACCTGTTCGTGCAGTACGGTCTTGCGGCCGCCGTCCAGGCCGTGAAGGAAGCCGGGCTTGAGCTCTCAAAGCTTGATGGCGAGAGGTTCGGCGTTCTGGTCGGCTCCGGCATCGGAGGCATTAGGACTCTCGAGGAACAGCACAGCATGCTCCTCTCGAAGGGACCATCCAGGGTAAGCCCGTTCTTCATACCGTTGATGATTGCCGATATGGCCCCAGGACAGATTTCGATCAAGTTTGGCGCCAAGGGACCGAATTTCGCGCCGGTGTCTGCTTGCGCGTCCGGTGCTAATGCAGTGGGCGAAGGCATGAGAATAATCGAGAGAGGGGACGCGGATGTCATCATTGCAGGCGGCTGCGAAGCTGCCATAACTCCCCTTTCGGTGGGCGGGTTCTGTGCCATGAAGGCCTTGTCCACTCGAAACAGCGAACCCGGAAAGGCATCCAGACCGTTCGACCTCGAGAGGGACGGTTTTGTCATGGGCGAGGGAGCCGGCATACTAATTCTTGAGGAGCTCAAGCACGCCCTGGACCGAGGTGCGCGTCCTCTGGCTGAGCTTGTCGGCTACGGAAGCACATCGGATGCTTACCACGTGACCGCACCTTCTCCCGACGGTGAAGGCGCCGCCCGTTCAATGGAAATCTGCCTGCGCGATGGTCACCTCAGACCGGAAGATGTCGATTACATCAATGCGCATGGAACCTCGACCCCTCTGAACGATAAGTTCGAGACCACGGCTATCAAGAAGGTCTTTGGCGAGAGTGCATACCGCGTGGCCGTGAGTTCAACAAAATCGATGACGGGCCATCTTTTGGGCGCCGCTGGCGGAGTTGAACTCATTGCGTGCGTACTGGCAATCAGGGATTCAGTTCTTCCGCCCACGGTGAACTACGAGAAACCGGACCCTGAATGTGACCTTGACTATGTTCCCAACGTGGCAAGGAAGCATGCGGTTGAAGTTGCTCTTTCAAACTCATTTGGTTTTGGAGGGCACAACGTAACTCTTGCAGTGAAAAAGTTCAAAGATTAGAGGAGAAGCTGTTGCCAGGACAGGCCTCAAGGAAAAGCAAATCGCGATCCACGTCTGTCCTTCTTGAGTTCGAGAAGCTGCTGGGTTTCAAGTTCAAGAACAAATCCCTCCTCAAGCAAGCTTTGACCCACCGGTCTTACGCGTACAATAAGGACGGAACGATGTTCTCATCGAACGAAAGGATGGAATTCCTCGGAGATTCCATCCTGGGTTTTCTGGTGAGCGAGCATCTGTATTCGGAATATCCGCATGAGAGAGAAGGTACACTGACGAAGATGAAATCACTCCTGGTCTCGAAGCCGATCCTGGTGAGAAGCGCCAGGAAGCTCAAACTGGGGAAGTACCTTTTCCTTGGAGAGACTGAGGAGAGCGCAGGGGGAAGGGAACGTTCATCGATCCTGGCCGATGCTTTTGAGGCTCTTTTTGCAGCGATCTATCTTGAGATGGGGCTTCCTGCTGCACGAAGGTTTGCTGCCCGGCACCTTCTCACGGACTCAGGCAAGATCATGCAGGACCTCGAACATGCCAACTTCAAAAGCATGCTGCAGGAGTACGTTCAGGATGAATTCAAGACTCCTCCGCGCTACAGGGTCAGGTCTGAGCAAGGCCCTGAGCACGAGAAGCAATTCGTGGTTGACGTATCTATTGATGGAGAGGTGCTTGGCGAGGGCGGCGGCATGAGCAAGAAGGAAGCTGAGCAGAGAGCTGCGAGAGATGCCCTTGAAAAGCTCAGAAGACTCACCTCGTAGAAGGAGAGACCCGTGGATTATTTTCTAACTGACTACCAGAAGGCACTCAAGAACCTGGCCAGAGAGATAGCAGAGAAGGAAATCCTGCCGGTGAGAGCGAAGCTGGATGAAACCGGGGAGTTTCCGTGGAACATAATGAAGACGCTGGCAAAGTCGGATCTCTTTGGGGTCTACATACCGGAGGAATACGGTGGCACGAATGGCGGTTGCTTTGAGCTCTGCATTGTGACTGAGGAGCTGAGCAGAATCTGCGGGGGAGTAGCAGTATGCTACGCTGCCTCGGCGCTCGGGGCATTCCCGATCCTTCTCTTCGGGGATGAGGAAAAGAAAAAGAAATACCTTACTCCGATAGCGAAAGGCGAGAAGCTGGCGGCTTTTGCGCTTACAGAGCCCAATGCCGGCTCGGATGCCGCCGCAATAGAGACTTCCGCCGTGAAGAGAGGGGACGAGTACATATTGAATGGAACAAAACAGTGGATAACGAACGGAGGAGAGGCCGAGATCTACACTGTTATTGCAAAGACTGATAAAACAAAAGGTGCACGGGGAGCAAGTGCCTTCGTTGTCGAAAAGGGGACTCCAGGTTTCGGATTCGGCAAGAAGGAGAACAAGATGGGAATCAGAAGCTCGGCGACGAGGGAGCTCACATTTCAGGACTGCGTGATTCCCAAGAAGAACCTCCTCGCAAGGGAAGGTATGGGATTCATAGTGGCCATGAAAACATTCGACCAGTCAAGGCCTGGCGTTGCGGCCCAGGCGGTCGGGATAGCCCAGGGGGCTCTTGATGAGGCCGTCAACTATGCCAGAAGACGCGTCCAGTTCGGTCAGCCCATATCGTCCTTCCAGGGGATTCAGCACATGCTGGCTGACATGGCGACACAGGTTGAGGCATCGCGGGCTCTTGTCTATTCATCTGCCAGAATGATTGATTCGGGAGCAAGTGATGTAGGTAAGGACTCGGCCATGGCGAAGCTCTTCGCCTCCGACGTTGCCATGAAGGTCACGACTGATGCAGTGCAGATCCTCGGCGGCTATGGATATATGAAGGACTATCCTGTTGAGAAGATGATGAGGGATGCAAAGATAACGCAGATCTACGAAGGCACGAACCAGATTCAGAAAAACATCATCGCCCTCCACCTCATCCGCGAGGCCACCCCCCACTAAAATAGTGACAGTCACCTATTTCTGTCCTGTCCGGCAGTGTCGAATCACGCATGGCGAATGACCATGGCTGGCTCCGCTCCGGGATGACCCATCTACGGCTCGCCAGGCGGGGAATCCTTGCCCCTCCCACCCTCTAAAGGGGTGGGTATCCCCACCTTGCTCGCCAAGATGGGTGTCCCATCCCTCCCGCGAAAGCCAGCTCAGGGTTCATCGCCACGTAGCGAGGTGGCCCCAGACAGCATTCAATCTCTGCTAGAACCTGTAGGCGAAGGAGAGGAACAACTTCTTTGCGGTATCTTTCTCGCTGAATCCTGCTATTGCTCTCTCGAAAGACGATTGTGTGTAGGCCACATCAAGGGTGATCGAATCTTCAAGGATGATTCCGGCGCCTGCAGAGAAAACGGTCTTGTCCTTGACTATGGTTGCTTCGTCTCCCAGGAGAAGCTTGTAGGAGATAGGTTCAATAGCGTAGCCGGCTCTCAGCCTGACAGGAAGCCACGGCAGTGTGAGTTCCTGCCCGAACCTGAGATCGACTGTGGGCTTATAAGCATAAAAGTTTCCTACCTTGAGGGGTCCCGCGTAGTCAAGCTCTGTCCAGTCTGTATAGCTTGCGTCGAATGCCAGGGTGAGGTATGGAACGGAAAAGCTTATCCCTGAGCTGAATGAAAAAGGAAGCGTTATTTCATCCTCGAACCTTACCTCTTCGTATGAGCTAAGCGAATCCTGCGTGACGTGCCCCAGACGAGTTTCGGTTACGGTCTGAGTGCCTTCGAAGAAATAGTGCTGGGGAAACTGCACCGTGATTCCTGCCTTGAATGGCTTACCGGCCTTGAAAAGGGCGCCAAGAGAAAGGCCCCATCCACTTATATCCGAATCGTCAATACGCTCTCTAGTTGAGAGACTCTCGACCGGCGCAAGCGGATACTCGTCGAGAAATGTTCTTCTGGATGATCCCGACAGGATCTGAAAAGAGCCTCCGACCGAGACGTTCGGCGAGACATCAACGGCAACCCCCCCGGCGAGCGGTCCTGCCCCTCCTCTTTCAGTCACCAGGATATTCTCAGAACCCGAAGTTCTGGCATAATCATAGTCCATGCTATTCGGCCTTCCATAACCTCCCGCAACGACAAAGCTGCCTCTGAAAGTAGGAAATGGGTAAGCCATGCCCAGCGAATTGAGCCTCGTAGCTCCAGCTGAAGAAAGCAGGGTGTTGCCTGACCAAGTAGTGGAGATCTCGGAGGTCAAATGGCTGAGGCCGACGGCAAGCTCAGGTCGCTTGAGGAGAGCAAGCCCGGCCGGATTGAAAAAAAGCGCTGAGATGTCTTCGCATGCCGCCACGTGAGCTCCTCCCATCCCTTGAGCTCTTGCAAAGACGCCGTAGTCGTTGACCAGCGGAATGTCGGGAAGAGAGGGATAGGCCGCGAGCAAGGTGGCCGGACACAGAATTACCGCAAGTGATGTCAGAAGAAAGGTGTATCTCCGAGCCAATCGAGTTACCGGACCTGCGAGAGTCGTCAGCATTCCTAAACTCCCCATGATTGCCTGGGACTAGTCAAGCTACCCGGTTCATCCAAGCCTATTTGTCCTTCCATAGATTGCGCTTCTTTTCTTCCTTTTTTTCCTTTGAAGTCTTCTGGTCCTGCGTATCCTTTGCCGGTGACGGGTCTTCAGACTTCATCTGCCTTGCACTGCTCTTCTTTGACGCGGAATCATCCTGCCAGAGATGTCTCTGCCCCGTCACGGGCGGGGTGGGTTGATAGCCCCGGCGGTACGGCTCGTAGTTATAGTCGTACCACCACGGCCTCCCATAGTAAGACCACCATCCGTACCTGTAGCTTCCGTAGTAGAATGGGTCATGGTAGCCGGGTATTCCGGCGTGGTGACAGTCGGAGCAGCGTTCGCCGTAAGGCTGAACATCTGAAATTGTTGAGGCGGCAGGGTGTTTGAGAACTGTATAGCAGCCCGCAAGCAGAAGGAGAGCCGCAAGAAGAGAAAGAAGCACGACGTCCATTAATTTCGTCATAGGAAGATCACCTCTCTTACAGATAAGAGTAGAGCCTATTGACTCTATGTCAAGGGGAATGCCCAGACTTTACCCTGGGCTTCATTCGAAGCTCCCAATCGCGTTAGTGTTCAACATTCATTGACATAGACACCTCAGACGGGAATATGTAAAAGCGGGGGATGCGGAATGACCTGATGACAGCACTGTTGCCAGAAACTCAGTGACCCGTAGATTCCAGATTTGGCGACACCCGCGGTTATGGGTGTCCCCAATTACCCGGGCTCAGCCCGTACGGGACGACTCTTCTATTTGTTCGCTGCTTTTATCCGCGTTGACCTGTAAAGCAAGAACGTAATGGCCGCAAAAGCCGCTAGTGACAGCCAGGAGGCATAGGTCCCCGCAAGAGGCGCGGTTTCGTGGGCCTCATAGTATGCCCTGTAACGCGATGACAGTGCGATCGCGAAGGCGACGCACACTCCAAGCAGAGCATCGCCGGCAATCAGCCCGGAGCCAAACAGTACTCCTTTCTCCTCCCTCTCCTTGGCATTCTCTTCGCCTGAGGAGAGCTTCTTAACGATCCAGGAGATCAAGCCGCCGGCCATGATCGGAGTCGATAGATCCAGGGGCAGATAGAGTCCGATGGCAAAAGGCAAAGAAGAGATTCCCAGAAGCTCAACAGTCAAAGCGAGCATGGCCCCCACGACTATGTAGATCCAGGGAAGATTCCCGGTCATCACCCCCCGCACGATGGCAGCCATCACGTTCGCCTGCGGTGCCAGAAGTGGAGTCGGATGCGTGGCATCTTTCACAAACCCGAAAGATTTACTCATGAGGAAAATCGTGAAGCCCATGAAAATCGCCGGTGCGATAAGTCCGACAAATTCCATGAGCTGCTGAGACCTTGGAGTCGCTCCCAATAAATATCCGGTCTTCAAGTCCTGCGAGATATCTCCGGACATGCATACTGCGATGCAGACGATTGTCCCGATGAACATCACCGTGACCATGCCGGCCACGCCCGAGACTCCAAAAGACAGGAGAATCAGGCTGGTGACCAGAAGCGTGGCGATAGTCATGCCTGAAACAGGGGATGAAGAACTCCCAACGATTCCGACGAGTCTTGCAGCTACTACCACGAAAAAGAAACCAAAAATGACCACCAATGCTGTGCCGATGAGATGCAGTCCCGTTCCAGGGTAAAGCCAGATGGCAATGATTGCCGCGGCAACTCCCGCCAGGACAAACCACATTGGAAGGTCTTGATCCGTCCTCGGTCTCACCACGGCCTCTTCTTTTCTTCCGAATATCTCCTTGATGGCAACTCCGAAGGAGTGAAAGATTATCGGCAGCGCTTTGAACAGACTGATGAATCCCCCCAGGAGCACTGCACCGACTCCGAGATACTTGATATAGTTGTCTCTGATTTCCGTTGGAGTCATTTCGGTGATTAACTTAGTCGCGGGCGGGACGAAACTAGTGATATGGGTTCCGATACAGGCAATCAGGGGTGAGATTCCCAAATATCCCAGGACTGCTCCACTGAGCATCAGAGCAGAAATGCGGGGACCAATGATGTATCCCACTCCCAGCAAAGCCGGGGTGGCATCTATACCGACGTTGGCCCCTTTATAGAAACGCAGGTCATTATTAGGAATTTCCGGCCATAGCCTTACTGCGCTCATCAATATTTTGTAGAGCGCACCCAGGCCAATTCCAGCGAACACGGTCTTTGCTCTTGCCCCTCCTTCATCTCCGGCCTTTAGGATTTCAGCACAAGCGGTTCCTTCGGGGAATTTCAGCTTCCCGTGCTCGCGCACCATCAAATATCTCCGGAGGGGTATCACGAAGAGTATTCCCAGAAACCCTCCCATGAGAGATAGAAAGAAAATTTCCCATGAGCTGATCTCATGATGAAATCCGGCCACTGTCGCATTCCAAATAAAGAAAGCAGGAACCGTAAAGACGATGCCCGCTGCCAGGGACTCACCGGAGGAGCCTATAGTCTGCGCAATGTTGTTTTCAAGGACAGTCCCCGTCCTCAACACTCCCCTCAGAATTGCCATCGACATGACTGCAGCAGGGATGGAGGCAGATACGGTCATTCCCACCTTCAACCCAAGATAAGCATTGGCTACTCCGAACACTGCCGCCAGGAGCGCCCCCAAAACCACCGCCCTAACCGTTGCCTCAGGAATTCGTTCCTCAGGCTTTATGTAGGGCTCAAAGCCGGTGTTTGGCCGGGGACTCTTCTTATTGTTTTCCAATCGCTACCTCCTCGATGAAAAGGCGTTAGGAGGAGACACCAGACAATTGTGCGCTTTGACGTCTGTATTCATCATCCGTTCAAAGTTCCGATAATCTTTATGAGAATCCCGAATCCAAGTCAAGATGTTTGGCGTGCGGATTTGGACGTTTGCCCCCTGGGTTGACCCGACCATTTTGTAAGCCACGGACACTATAGGCCCAGGGCACAAGGGAGCCGCCTAACAGAGCACCTTGCAGCCGGCGGGAGAACGGGATAACATATTACGGAGAGGGAACCATTGCAGGGCGGGAGGTGTAAAGAGAGTTGAAGGAGAAAGATGAATTGACAGAGAAGGGGTTGAGGCCCATAGAGCTTCCTCAGATGGAAGAGACCGACGAAGAGCTGATGGAGAAGGTAGGCCTCGGCTCCGGCCGTGCCTTCAAACTTCTTGTCGAAAGATACGATGGCAGGATTATAAATACGGTTGCCAGGTTCATAGGAGACAGAGACGCAGCGCAGGAGATTGCGCAGGAAACTTTCTTGAGAATATATCGCCATAGAACCAGATACAGGAAGGGGAGCAGATTTTCCACCTGGATTTATACGATAGCGCTGAATCTTGCAAAGAATGAAATAAGGAGGAGGGTAAGAAGACCCAGGCATTTGAGCATTGACGAGATTCACGAAAACTCGGGGGATTCGTTTCCGGGATTTCGGGATCCAGCGCAATCTCCCCACGATTTGGCGGAACAGAGGGAGCTGGAACAGATCGTGCAAGGGGTTCTCGCAAAACTGCCTCCAAAATACCGGGCGGCTTTGGTGTTGAGGGATATCGAAGGTCTTTCCTATGAAGAGGTAGCTGATGTCCTTGATGTACCTGGCGGGACTGTGAGATCGAGAATAAACAGAGCCCGCCTCCTCATGAGAAACAGACTGGAGTCCCGCATGAAGAGAGGAGATATATGAACTGTAAGAAAGCAAAAGAACTCTTTTCAGGCTATCTGGAAGACTGGCTGAGTAACGAGGAGAGAAAGGAGCTTGGCGACCACATTGATAATTGTGAGAAGTGCGCAGTTGCTCTGAACGAGTTTGAGAGATCGGTTTCACTTCTCCGTTCTCTCCCGCGCATTACTGTTCCGCCATTCTTCGCCGAGAGAGTCAGGCACAGGGCGCTGGCCGAAGAAGAAGTGGCGGAACCGAGGACGATTTTCGGCATCCCCTATCCGCTCCGGCTGGCTGGTGCTTTCGTGTCCGTTGCGCTGGCAGTCTTCTTTGTCCTGAGAGGAACAGAAGCTTTGAGACCGACGAAGATCGCGCCTGTTGCCACCGTCGGAGAAGCGTCGAGAATGCCCGATGCCCCGGCCTATCCTCATGTTTATTCCCATACGCACCCTCGCATTGAGGCCGGCTCATCATTGCCTCAAGACGCCGAGCTTGTTCTTGACGATTGGGTTCTTTCTGACGAGGGTGCCAGGCCCGAAAGTTATGTTTCCTATGAGGAGGGAGATGGAAAAGCCTCTGTCACGTTCTAAAGCGGGTCTCTTATCGATTGCTCTGATCTTGGCTCTGTCATGTTTTGCCTGTGAGTGTGGATTTGCGAAACTGAGGACTGCAGTCTCTGACCGCGATCTATCGAACATCATAAAAGTCGGCAGGGAATACGTTGTCACGGTGATCTCCACTAAGGGAACTCCTTTTTCGAGCTCACCCGGAGGGACAGTGAGCCCGCTCGCCAGGGTGGGAATTCCGGCACGCAGGGGCTATCCCCCTGCATGGAAAAGTGTGGGCTCAGGGGTTGTCATTGACTCTGATGGATATATTGTGACCACCGCCACGCTCGCAAGGGATCTGGGAGATGTTTCCGTCCTCCTTCCAGACGGACGGGAAGTAAGCGCGACTATAGTCGGCACCGATGAGCTCACGAACATGTCGCTTCTCAAGGTTTCGCTCGAAGGCCTTCCTTCACCTTCCTTTGGCAATTCGTCTTCACTCGCTGAGGAATCGCCAGTGGTAGTTGTCGGCGGTAGCTACAGAGGCCGCTCGTCCGCCTGTCTGGGAAGGATTCGGCCCTCACGGCGGGTGAGGATAGCAGGCGGAGGGGAGCTTCTTCCGCTGGACACTTCACTTCTGCCGGGCACAAGCGGAGCAGCGGTTATAAACATGAACGGCGAGCTTGTGGGTATTGCATCAGGAAGACTTACGAACGCTGTGGGCCGGGGCTTGGTTTCGGGCGATGATTTGCAGTCAGGATTTGCAGTTCCGATAGAGAAAGTGATCGAAGTTGCAAAACAACTGAGGACTTCTGGAAAGGTCTCGCGGGGCTTTCTCGGAGTCAATATTGCAAGGCAAGGGGTCACTGTCGGCCTGCCGGACATTGATGAAGACGAAACCGGTGCCCTTATCCTCGATGTTCTGCCTGGCAGCCCAGCCGAAAGGATGGGGCTCCGGCAAGGGGATGTCATAATTGGAGTCTCGGGAGAGCGGGTGAAGAATCCGAACGAATTTGCTTCAATCGTGGCCTCGACAAGACCGGGGGGAAAAATACGAATTGATTTTGTGAGGCTTGGGAGGACGTTTAGTCAACTCGTCGAGGTCGGAGAGAAACCATCCCAGCTGTCTGTGCCTGCTCAGAGGTCTCCGAAGAGATAAATCCCTCGTTTCCCAGGTTTTTGCCTATCTATAATGTCTCAAGATATTTTATATCTTGGTGAGGAGAAAATGACTTAAGAAACCTCTGTACACGTGGATGACTACACTGTATGATGTGCGCGGTCTTGGGAAGAACCGCTGCCTTGCGGTCTTTAGGAGGTTGTGGAGTTTGTGCCCAGTCTGGATGAATCTAAAATGCCAGCTGGGTATTTTTTTTGAAAGGGGGTGGTCCAAAGAAATGATTTCCTAGTGTTGTTGTATGCCGGTTGGGTGGACGGTTGGAGGGTTTCTTTGTTGGTCGGAGGAACCTCGTTTTGGGGGTGACCGTGATGAAGAAAATGATGGTAGTGATGCCCATTATGATTCTGTGGGCATTTTCAGTTTTTGCAGATACCAACAGTTTGTCTCCATTCCCGCCGGAGTGGCCGGCTCCTGGTAAGCACGAGGTTGGTGAGCCGTGGTGGGGGATAATTGTTTACACTGATGATGCGTACAACTGGCCTCCTGCAGCGATCACGGCCCTGAACAACCTGGGCTATGGATACACTTGGTATGACCGTGATCCTGTTGGCTTTGAGACCGAGCTGCAAGAGCGGCCTTATTTCTTCCGCCAAATCTTTGTTAGCCATTGCACTTACTATGAACTGTCGTATGCTTGGGACGAGATCCTAGCCCTCGTCGAAGGTCATACACAAGCTGGGATTGAGACGTTTGATGGCGATTGCAGTCACGACCATAGTGGTGCAGGTCGGGCACTTTTTGAGCGCATTGGTGCCGGCGGGGCGTACGACTTCGGGCCTACAGATCTCTTCCTTTCAAACAGTTGGCGGCCCTCCTTCTGGGAAGATCTAAATGGGATTGTTATTCCGTGGACGGGCAATCTGGGCTACATCGATAACGGAGATATTGCTGGATGGTTACTCTGGGCTTCTTGTTCTCTAGCTCGATGGCATCCGTCAGGGAGTACCAACGGTGCCTTGTACCAATTGCCTCCGTGTTCGTGGGTCGGTTTCTGGATCCTCGACCATAATTATCCGTATAACTTGGCAGTGCATATGTGGGAAGTAAGGTTTCGCTCCACTCCTGGCACGGCAGCCGAGACAGAGACCTGGGGCAAGATCAAGGCCATGTTTAGGTGAGACAGAGAATAATCTCCACGAGACTGCGAGCAGGGTTCGGGGGGTGGAAGCGTTGAAGAAATTCTTGAGTTGGTGAGCTTGGAAGCATGTGATTGGCGCAAGGAGGAAGAAACCGTGTGTGAAAGTCTGAAGGTCGTTCTTTTCTAGTGATGGTGACTTTGTTCGTGCTCGATGCACCAGGAATTCCAAGGAAAGGAGGCGAAAAGTCATGAAAAAGCT
>JASEGR010000005.1 GCA_030017955.1 Candidatus Eisenbacteria bacterium | reverse complement strand
CCCCAGGCGGGGCACTTAATGCGTTAGCTTCGGCACGGGAGGGGTCGATGCCTCCCACACCTAGTGCCCATCGTTTACGGCCAGGACTACCGGGGTATCTAATCCCGTTCGCTCCCCTGGCTTTCGCGCCTCAGCGTCAGTATCAGGCCAGAGACTCGCCTTCGCCACAGGTGTTCCTCCCGATATCTACGCATTTCACCGCTACACCGGGAATTCCAGTCTCCTCTCCTGTACTCAAGCCGCACAGTATAGGATGCGGTTCACTGGTTGAGCCAGTGTCTTTCACATCCCACTTTTGTGGCCGCCTACACGCCCTTTACGCCCAGTAATTCCGAACAACGCTTGCTCCCCCCGTATTACCGCGGCTGCTGGCACGGAGTTAGCCGGAGCTTCCTTTTGCGGTACCGTCTTGCCTCGAGAGCTATTAACTCCCGAAGCCTTCTTCCCGCACGACAGGGCTTTACAACCCGAAGGCCTTCATCGCCCACGCGGCGTCGCTTGGTCAGGGTTTCCCCCATTGCCAAAGCCTCTCGACTGCTGCCTCCCGTAGGAGTCTGGGCCGTATCTCAGTCCCAGTGTGGCTGGCCGTCCTCTCAGACCAGCTACCCATCGTAGCCTTGGTAGGCCGTTACCTTACCAACTAGCTAATGGGACGCGGGGCCATCTTCGAGCGACAGCTTGCAAGCATAGGCCATCTTTGGACACCAGACCATGCGACCCGATGTCCACATCCGGTATTAGCTTCTCGTTGGAGAAGTTATTCCGATCTCGAAGGCAGGTTCCCCACGCGCTACTCACCCGTTCGCCACTCTACTCGGGGTATTGCTACCCCTTTCACGTTCGACTTGCATGCCTAATCCACGCCGCCAGCGTTCGTTCTGAGCCAGGATCAAACTCTCCATTGTCAGAGAAACCTTTGAATGTTGCCTTTCAACAAGGCATCACTCATTAGCTCTTGATCCTCATAAGAATCGACAGATCGACTCTCAGCGCTTTTCAGTTTTCAAAGAGCAGAACTTACCTTGAAGGTAAACTTCAGGCAGTTAATCAACTTATCAAAGGCTCTTGCGGCTGTCAAGAACTATTTTGCGGAAACTTTTTGCAGCAACGATCAAGCCTACGTGTAGTGTAACCGCATGCCTGGAATAAGTCAAGTACCAAATTTCACTTCCATCTACTCTTTCGTCATGTCCCGTTCAACTCTTACGTATTTTCTGCCCGCTTCAGGAACAATACCATTCAACATGGATTGCTTGTGATTCCCGTCGATTAGTCGCTTAGATCATTGTCGGACTATCTTTTCAAGTTCAGAGATTTGGGGGTCGATTGTTTCCGGCGAACCGCTGACTTTCAAGGCAGAATCAATATCCTTCAGACCGTTTCCGGTTATGAGACAGACCACTGTGGAAGCAGAATGTACTTTCCTCTCCTTGAACATTTTCAGGAAACCGGCAAAACTTGTCACCCCGGCAGGTTCCGCAAAAATGCCTGTCTTTTCGGCCAGGTATTTAATGGTCTTCAGTATTTCATCATCTGATACCCTCACAGCCCCTCCCCCGGATTCCATTATTGCCTTCACGGCAGCAACCCCGTCTCTGGGCAAATCAACGAAAATTGAATCTGCAACCGTCGTTGCCTTGACCGGTATGATCTTAATATCTTTTGATTCTTGCGAACGACTAACTGCGTTTTCATAGGATCTTGTTACTGAATCGGATTTGTCGGATTGAACTGCTACAAGTTTCGGAAGTTTTTTGATGAACTCTAATTCATATAGATCGACAAAGCCTTTCCAGATGCCGCTTATTATATTGCCGTCGCCGACAGGAACAAAAACATAATCCGGTACTTCCCAAGACATCTGCTCCGCAATTTCCAGAGAGGCTGTTTTTTTCCCTTCCCGGGTAAAGGGGTTATAACCTGTACTTCTGTTATACCACCCGAATCTCTCCGAAGCTTTCAAGGACAAATCATAAGCATCGTCATAGGTCCCGTTCACTGCTATCACTCTTGCGCCATACAGCAAAAGCTGCGCTATCTTTGCTTTGGGCGCTGATTTCGGGACGAAAATTATGGACTTCAACCCCATGTTGGCAGAGATACATGCCAGGGCGCAGCCTGCATTTCCGGTAGATGCTGTCGTAAAAATCTCCTTCCCTTTTTCAAGCCCGACAACAACAGTCACTGCAGAAGCCCTGTCCTTAAGAGAAGCCGAAGGCAGTTTTGTATCGTCCTTGAAAAGAAGATTTTCAATCCCCAATTCATCATTCAATCTTCTTATGCTGCATAAAGAAGTAACACCGATCTGCAGAGAGGGTATTCTTCTGAGAGAAGTTACAGGCAATATGGGAGAATATCTCCAGATTGAGAAATCTCTGTTCTTCACCAGGTCTTTCTTGCTAAAAAACTTGGCTATTTTCTTGTAGTCATAGACCACATCCATATTCCCGGAGCATTCCGGGCAGGTATATTCTGCCTTTTCAATCTCCCTGCCGCAGGAAATGCATTTGAACCCTAATATTTTACTGAATTCTAAGCCCATAGCCCTCCATAAGCCCGTAACCTGTTCGCCAATTATTATGTTGTGAGAAAAGTGCCGGTCTTGCCGTTCAATGCCTGCGGAATATGCGCGGGATCTGTAATGAGTGCCTGTTTTCCACCGTTTTCCAAGAATCTTACTATCGCTTCTATTTTCGGCAGCATTGAGCCAGGTTTGAAATGTCCTTCATCGATATACTTTTTCGCTTCAGCAAGTGTCATTCTGCCTATTTCCTTCTGATCCGGCTTGCCGAAATTAAGACAGACTTTCTCCACGGCGGTTGATATCAGAAGAAGGTCTGCCCCAATAAGCGTGGCAAGTAGTGATGAGGCAAAGTCCTTGTCGATTACAGCAGCGACACCTTTTAGATCGCCGTTTTCTTCACGAATAACAGGGATTCCTCCTCCTCCTACTGCCACCGTCACTACTCCTGCATCAATCAGAGTTTTTATCGCCGGGAGTTCTATTATCTCTTTGGGGTCTGGGGAAGGAACAACTCTTCTCCAACCCCGGCCGGAATCCTCTACCACGGTCCATCCGTCCTTAACTTCTCGTTGTCGTGCTTCGGCTTCAGAATAAAACTGTCCGATCGGTTTGGAAGGCTTTTTGAAGGATGGGTCATTCTTGTCAACCAATACCTGTGTCACCACTGTCGCAACTGATTTGTTTATTCCCCTTCTTCTAAATTCATTGGTGAGTGCCATCTGAAAATTATAGCCGATAGCTCCCTGTGTATCTGCTCCGCAGGAATCCAAAGGCACTTCATGTAGGATCCCACGGGAGTACTCAGACCTGGCCAAGATAAATCCGACCTGGGGGCCGTTGCCATGTGTGATTACGACATCCCATCCTTCTACGATCATCTCCGCAATATGCTTCATAGTCTCGCGCGCTGCCATATACTGATCCTGAACCGTCTGGTGCTTGCTATCCAGAATCAGGGAATTTCCTCCGACTGCTACTACGGCAACTTTCTTAGCCATAAAATCCTGCCTAGCCCATTGTCAATGCCATGATGGCTTTTTGCACATGAAGCCGATTTTCAGCCACATCATAGATTATGGAGTTCGGACCGGAAGCGACTTCATCTGATACTTCATGGCCCCTGTCGATCGGCATTGGATGGATATATAACCCGTTATCGGTCAATTTCATCTTGGCAGAATCACAAATCCAGTCCGTATGTTTCAATGCCTTGTCGACTTCTTCCTGTTTACGGAATTCGCCGTCATGGTATGCATTGGGACTCATCCAGTTCCTGGAATATACGACATGAGCACCTCTGTAACCTTCAACCGGATCATGAATTATCTCGAACTTCCGGCCGTTTTCCTTACAATGCTTTTTCGTTTTTTCCATAACTTCCGGATCCAGGTCATATCCTACGGGTGACGCAATCGTAATATCCATTCCGAATCTTGTATACAAAAGCGCTGCTTCCTGGACAGAACACCATGACCTTCCCAGTGCACCATGTCCCCAGTAAAGCAGAAGTTTCTTGCCCTTCAGGTTCTTACCTATATGCCTTCTTAACCCCATGACATCGGCAAGCCCCTGACAGGGATGATACTTGTCGTGCGCCATACTTATGATGGGAATGTCGGACCACTTTGCGTACTCCCGCAAGAGCTCTTCTCCCTGTCCGTAATATGAAACCTTATCTTCCAGTATTCTGATACCTAGGCCAGCCGCATATCTCGACATAACCTTTGCAGCATCTTCCGTAGTCTCTCCGGCAGACTTGGAGGTCTTCAAGCGCATACCTTCAGGCGTTAAGAACTGCGCATGTCCACCCAATTCAGTTGCAGCGCATTCAAAGGACTGTCTGGTTCTGACAGAAGGATTATAGAAAAACATGAAGAAAGTTCTGTTCTGCAGAATCTTCGCATACTTCGGCGCGAATCTGTGCTTCTGCATATCCTCTGCAAGCTCTAACGTATGAGTCAATTCATCCAATGACCAGTCTTCAGTACAAATCAGATCTTTCCCAGCCAAATTGATCTTCTTTTTTGTTTTTGTCTCAGCCATCTTTCCCTCTGTTTTTTCTCTTTGCACCTATTCCGTCTATATTCTCTTTCCCATCAACATAAGCATTATTGCTTTGTGAGCATGCAATCTATTCTCTGCTTCATCGATAACAACTGACTGCGGTCCATCAATCACATCATCAGTCACTTCCATGTCCCGGTCCGCCGGCAGACAATGCATATAGATTCCTGAAGGTTTGACTAGTTTCATCTTCTTGGAATCACAGATCCAGTGCTTATTCTTCTCAAAAAGTCCCTGCATACCATCCAGGTCTTCCTCTTTTATCTTTTTCCCATTCTGGTCAACTTTGGCAAAATACTTTCCTGATCCCCAGCATTTGGGATAAACCACATCTGCACCCTTAAAGGCTTCTTCCATATTGTCCGTCTCTTTGAAGGAACCGCCTGTTTCTTTTGCAAACTTATGACACTGCTTTATGACTTCCGGGTCAAGCTCAAAACCTTTGGGTCTGGCGAATACAACATCCATGCCCATTTTTGCAGGTGCAAGGACCAGACTCTGCGGTACTGCAAACGGTTTATGCGTCGAACCTGAATATGCCCAGGACATGACGAATTTCAATTTCTTGAAACCGCCAAACTTCTCTTTCACCGTTATCATATCTGCCAAAGCCTGTGTGGGATGGAATTTATCGCATTCCATGTTGATAACGGGCACATCAGAATAATATGCAAATTCCTTGATTGTTGCATTTGCAAACCCATAGATCCATTGTGCCGGCTCGCCATACATGCGGACTGCAATAGCATCACCTACCCGGCTCAACATCCTGGCTACATCGCAAATCCTTTCCGTCTTGTACGGGACTTCATAGCCCTTTCTTGCCGGGGTGTAGGTCTTTCCGGGCTCCAAGTCAACATGAAAACCTCCCAACTGCTGTATCCCGGCTGCAAAAGTGCTTCTCGTGCGAAGTGACTGGTTGAAGAACATTGTAAACAATGTCTTGTTCTTCAAAAGATGCGTGCAGTCCTCTCCTGTGGCATACCTTCTCTTCAAGTCCAAAGCCACATCAATCAATGTTTCCCACTCCTCTTTTGAAAAATCCAGCTCAGCATCAATCCAATCCTTTCCATTGAACGATTCAGTCTTCATTAGATACATCCTCCTTTCTTTTCACGCGATCAATATAAAGCCACAAGCAAAAACTTGCCTGGTTTCCTCACAGTATTCCTACTGTCTTGTTAAACTCTCCTATAAGTTTGTCAAACTTGCCTGCTGTGCCTTCGTATATTTCGTTCCAGGTTTCAGGATCCCACAATGCATCCAATTCTTCAACTGCCTTACCCTGCTGCTCCACCCAGGTAAAATACTTAAGGTTATGAAGAGCTTTTCTCTCGTAATAATCCAGTTCTTTTATCCAGTCGATCCCGACTCCGCGTAAATACCTTTCCATGTCAATCATAGCGTCATTATCCGTGTACCTGCCTTTTTCTTCTTCAAGTTCCTCAACACGCGAGGCATACATCGCAGCAGAATCAGTAAAAATAGTAAATATCACATCATTTTCATTCAGCTCGTAATATTTTGCCATTTTAATCGACGCCAGGAGATTGCATATGCTGGAGATTCCCAAAACAGGAAGCTTTTCGATGAATGCTTTGGATAGACCCTGTTTCTCAAGAAGCTTTTGCCCCCGGGGCTCATTAAATAGCCTCAGGATCCGCATTGTATTCTCATCATCAATTGCAATAACATTGTCTGTATTCCTGACATTATGAATCCAGGGCACGTGTTTATCTCCGATTCCCTCAATCCGGTGCCCGCCAAAACCATTCAGGTACAGCGTCGGACATTGCAGAGCTTCGGTTGCTCCGATCTTAATGGTCGGACATATTTTCTTCAGATACTCGCCAGCCCCTATTGTTCCGGCCGAGCCGGTAGCAGATACGTAACCCGACAAGCGCGATTTCTTGTCCTTTATCTTAGTGAAGACCTCTTCAATAGCTGCCCCCGTGACTTCATAATGCCAGAGAGAATTCCCAAACTCGTCAAACTGATTGAAGATTACGATCTTGTTGCCTCTCTCTTTTCTCAGTTCCCAGCACTTGTCATATATCTCTTTCACATTCGATTCACAGCCCGGAGTTGCAATAATCTCACTGGTCTTGATTTCTCTCAGCCATTCAAACCTTTCTTTGCTCATATCCTCCGGCAGAATCGCAATAGCATCACAGGCCAAAAGGGAACAATCAAAAGCTCCCCCCCGGCAATAGTTACCCGTGGAGGGCCAGACAGCTTTTTGCGCGGTAGGGTCAAACTGTCCTGTCACTAACCTGGGGACCAGACAGCCGAAAGCAGCTCCCACCTTATGTGCGCCTGTGGGAAACCACTTGCCTATAAGACCGATTATTTTAGCTTTTACACCAGTGAGCTCAGAAGGCATTTCCAGATAGTTTACATCGCCAAATAACCCGTCCCCCTTGTTCTCTCTGGGATTGTTTTTCCAGGTTATCCTGAAAAGATTCACCGGGTCCACATCCCAGAGACCCACATCTTTCAGTTTCTTTTTGATCTTGTCCGGAATCAAGGCGGGATTTTTCTGCTCGGCAAAAGTAGGGATTACGATATGTCTCTCCTTACATCTTCTTATCGTTTTCTTAAGGACTTCTTCATTCTTTCCCCAGTCAAAAAACATTCAACTATCCTCCATATCCGTGAAGCGAATGAACAGAGCTACACAAGGATCTGGCACGCTCTCGCGTTCAGACTACAATGCCGATCATCCTCTTGATGGGCCTGCTGAAGATTAGGAAGATAAAGCCTGTTCCGGCAGCAATCACTGCCACCATAAGGAATAGTTTCGGTAGCGGCAGGGTCTCGAACTGTCCCGCGACCAGGCCCGCAATGAGATTACCCAGCGCCGCACCCATAAACCATGTGCCCATCATCTGGCCGACAAGACGTTTGGGCGCAAGCTTGGTGACGCTGCTGAGACCCACCGGGCTCAGACATAGCTCTCCTAGCGTATGCACGAAATACGTGACTACCAGCCACATTGGACTCACGCCTGGCCCGCCGCTTGAAGCGTACAGCGATCCCCACGCCATCACCAGGAATCCGGCGCCGAGGAGCAAGAGACCCAAGAAGAACTTGACAGGAATCGAGGGCTCGCGCTTCCTGGAAGCCAGTGCAACCCAAAGCCAGCCGAAAATCGGTGCCAGAACAATGATGAAGATCGGGTTGACCGACTGCAGCCAGCTCGCCGGCATCTCCCATCCGAAGAAGACACGGTCCGTCAAGCGCTCGGCAAACAGATTCATCGAGGAGCCGGCCTGTTCGAAGCCTGCCCAGAAGAGCGCCGCGCCAATGAACAGGAAGAAGATGACGCCGATGCGTTTCTTCTCGGCATTCTCCAGCTTTCCAAGAAACACGATCATAGAGAAATAGAGAATGGCAAGGACAGCGACAAAGTAGCCGAGTCCTCGAGCGAACTCTTGGATCGTGAACTTCAGCAGGCTCAGCCGCAGGATCGCCAGGATTGCGATCACAACGAGCAGAAATCCGACCCCCATGGCCAGCTTTCGCACGGCCCTCGCCTTTTTCTCTTTGTCTTCGTGACGCATAACGCCCACAGTATGGAAGTATTTGTAGCCCAACCTGTACTGGATGAGCCCGAGCACCATGCCGACGCCGGCAGCGCCGAACCCGTAATGCCAGTTGATGTTCTCGCCGAGGTATCCGCAGATGAGTGGACCGAACAGGGCACCGATATTGATGCCCATGTAGAAGATGGAGAACCCGGCGTCGCGCCGTGCACCGCCTTCGGGATACAGACCGCCAACAATCGCACTCACATTTGGCTTTAATAACCCGGTTCCGATGATGATAAAGATGAGACCCTGATAGAACGTATAAGTCGTCGGAATCGCCATGCTGAAGTGACCGCAAGCAATGATGACCCCGCCCGTGAAGATGGCGTTCCGCTGTCCCGTCAGATTGTCCGCAATCCAGCCCCCCGGAAGCGCAACGAGATAGACCATCGATGTGTAAAGTCCATAGAGGGCCGCGGCGGTAGCGGTGCTCATGGCAAAACCGCCCCGCATGGCGTCTACCAGAAACAGCACTAGGATTCCGCGCATGCCATAGTAGCTGAACCGCTCCCAAAGCTCCGTGAAGAAGAGGGTCCTCAGGCCGCGCGGGTGTCCCATCCACGTCTTCTCCCCGCTCTGCAACACACTTGGGTTGCTCATTCGAATCTCCCTTGCTGGGGGTCAATATGTAGGGGGCGGCAACACGATTGAAAAACGTGCCAGAGTGTAAGTGTTGGCCCGACATGAGTCAAGAAAACTTGGTAGCGCCTCACACTGCGGCGTCGGGCTCGCGGCGCTTCGATCTACTTCTTCGCCACCTTCTCTTCTCAAAACAGCGTCTTCGCGACGATGAAGACGAAGGACGCGATGATGAGGAGGTTGGGCAAGTCGCCTCCAAACGCGCCAAGTGCGAGCCTGATCGGCCCAAGTGAGACGGCAGTTTGAGACCTGTTGCAGCACGCCCTCCTGACAGGCCTTCTCCAGCCACCGGGTTGCAGCTGTTTGACATATTATTTTGAATCGGAATACAATGCCTGCGAGGGTCAGTTAGATCTGGAGGCAGTTCAGCATATCATTGTATCTAACAAAGGGGCTCACATATGACTCAGTGTGCGCCGCCACCAGTTGTGCGACTGGTCGCAGACTCGTGGTTGTTTGCATCTGCGACTGACAGAGTCGGGGCAATACTAGCGAGGAGGTAGCAAGATGCTTCTGAAACGAGTACTGCTCGCAACAATTGTTCTGACTTTGTTCTTTGACGCAAAACCCATCGGGGCAAAAGAATCGGGGCTATTCTATGTTACACCGTACCTGGGATATCATTTTTTTGATGATAAGCGCGATCTTCGCGATGGGGTGGAAGCCGGCCTTCTGGTTGAACGGATGCTTAGAGACAATCTTGGCCTTGAAGCAGGTATCGGCCCGGTTTTCACGTTAAAACTCCCGGACTACGGGGACAATGTGAAGCCCTTCGCCCTCGCCTACCGCCTGAATGCGAATTACTATCTTCCCGCACTGTGGGCTAAAAAGTTTCAGCCATATCTGACAGCGGGAGGCGGCGGTGATTATATCGTCGACGAATCGGATGGCAATACGATTGGCATTGACGGCGGCCTGGGCGTGAACTACTTGTTGCCGAAAGGCACGTCAATTCGTACCGAGATACGGAAGATATACCTGTTTGGGAACAGGGCGGATTGGGTCGCGACCTTCGGACTCAGCTTTCCATGGGGGCATAAGGACAGCGATAATGATGGAGTATCTGACGATCTTGACAGATGTCCCGATACGCCCATCGGCGTTAAGGTCGATGCAGGAGGCTGTCCCATCGATAGCGATGGTGACGGGATACCTGATTATCTCGACAAATGCCCGACTACCCCTCCTGGTGTAAAGACCGATGCCAAGGGCTGCCCTCTTGACACCGACAGTGACGGCGTACCCGATTATCTCGACAAATGCCCAGGAACGTCTCCTGGTGTAAAGACCGACGCCAACGGCTGCCCTCTTGATGGCGACAGTGACGGCGTACCCGATTATCTCGACAAATGCCCAGGAACGCCCAAAGGCGAAAAGGTCGACGCAAGTGGCTGCAAACTCACAGTTGCGCCCAAGGACAGCGATAGTGACGGGATACCTGATAATCTCGATAAATGCCCAGGAACGCCTGCTGGTGTAAAGACAGACGCCAGGGGCTGCCCTCTCGACAGCGACAGTGACGGCGTACCCGATTATCTCGACAAATGTCCAAATTCTCCCGTTGGCTCAAGGGTCGACTCGGCAGGCTGCGTGACTTCCGTAGTATTGAACATCAAATTCGACTCCGGCAAGTCGGTGTTGAAGGAAGAGTACTATCCCGAGATAAAGCGTTTTGCCGATTTCATGAACAACAACAGTGCCATTAAGGTTGAAATTCAGGGGCATACCGATGATCGCGGAATCGCCGCTGCAAACATGAAACTCTCTGAAGAGCGGGCAAACGCCGTGATGAAAGCGCTTGTTGAGAAGTTCGGTGTGCCACAGGACAGAATTTCCGCGCGCGGATACGGCCAGACCAAGCCGGTCGAGACTAACAAGACTCCCGAAGGAAGAACACGGAACAGAAGGGTTGAGGCGGTGATAGTGAAGTAATTCTCCGAGTTGAAACCTCCCGCAGCAAACCTGCGGGAGGTTTCATGAATACTCAACAGGCATGGGATAAGATTACTGTTTATCCTGCGAAGAAGTAGACCAGATAACCATAACCACGCCGAGGGTGGCTAAGCACGACCCTTCGCTACCGCACGCCCGCGCGCTGAACCATCTCCCCGGCTATCCGGTTGTGCCGCTCAATCACCGGCGGCAGAACCAGTGTCGTCAACTCACCGTCTTCAACGACAACCTTGCCATTGATGACGGACAAATCCACGCGCGGCGGCGTGCAGAAGACGAGGGCAGACACCGGATCGTGCAGCGCGCCGGCAAAATCCAGCCTGTTCACGTTGACTCCGATGAAATCTGCCGCCTTGCCTTTCTCCAGCGCGCCAATGTCGTTGCGCCCCAGAACACTCGCGCCGCCGAGCGTGCCCAGCTCGAGCGCCTGCCGCGCAGTGAGAGCGCGCGGATCGCCGCTGACGCGCTGCAGGAGCATCGCCTGCCGCGTCTCTGCGAGCATATGCGACGAGTCGTTCGATGCGCTGCCGTCTACGCCCAAACCGACGTTCACGCGCGCCTTCAGCATCTTGACGATGGGCGCGATGCCGGACCCGAGCCGCATGTTGCTCGACGGGCAGTGCGCTATGCCGGTGCCGGTCACCGCGTAGCGCGTGATCTCTGCGTCGTTGACCCAGACGCTGTGCGCGAACCACACGTCGCTGCCCAGCCATCCGAGATGTTCCGCATAATCGACCGGACGATAGCCGAATTTTTGCAGACAGAAATCCTCTTCGTCACGCGTCTCGGCGAGGTGTGTATGCAGGCGAATGTTGTACGCGCGCGCCAGGTGCGCCGATTCGCGCATCAGTTCCGGCGTAACGGAGAACGGCGAGCAGGGTGCGAGCGATACGCGGCACATCGAGTACGGTTCGGGATCGTTGAACTCTTCTATCACGCGGCGCGAGTCTTGCAGGATTGCCTCTTCGCCGTCGCACACACGGTCGGGCGGCAAGCCGCCTTTCGATTCGCCAAGCGACATCGAGCCGCGCGTGGGGTGAAAACGAATGCCAATCTCGCGCGCGGCGCGGATTTCGTCGTCTAATCTCGAGCCGTTGGGAAAGATGTAGAGATGATCGGCGGCTGTGGTGCAGCCGCTCAAGACCAGTTCAGCCAGACCAATCAGCGCGCTGGTATAGACCGCATCGGGTGTCAGTTCCGCCCAGATCGGGTAAAGCGTCTTGAGCCAATGAAAAAGGCCGGCGTCCTGCGCGGCCGGGATGGCGCGCGTCAGCGTTTGGTAGAGGTGATGGTGTGTATTGACGAGACCCGGGAGAACAATCATCCCACGCGCATCGATAACCCGGTCGGCGGTTTTGGTTAGTTCATCGGTCGCCCCGACATTTTCGATGACGTTGTCGCGGACGAACAGCGCACCGTTGCTGATCTCGCGGCGTGCCGCGTCCATCGTCACCATGACGTCCGCATTCTTCAGGAGAAGCGTTGCCATTACGCCTTGCGATTCTTTTCTTTCAAAGCCGCCAGAACCTTGGCCGGGGAGATCGGCCAATCCCGAATCCAGATGCCGGCCGCCTGATGGATGGCAGCGGCAATAGTCGGTGCGGCTCCGTTCGTCGCTATTTCTGAAACGGACTTTGCCCCGAACGGTCCCAAAGGATCATCTACCGGCACCAGGGTCGCTTCAAACTTTTCCGGCAGATCGAGAATCATAGGGACCTTGTAATCGAGGAAATTGGCATTCTGGCATTGGCCGTGTTCATCAAATTTCAGCTCTTCATAGAGAGTGTGGCCAATGGATTTCAAGACTCCGCCAAAGATTTGCCCTTTGGCTAGATTGGGGTTTATCGGGGTTCCGCAATCCTGCACGGCGAAATATTTTTCGACCGTGACCTGGCCGGTCAGGGTATTGACAACTACTTCGGCAAAATGGGCCCCGTATGGGATCGGAGATTCATGCGTGGCAAAGGAAGCTGTAGTGATAAGTTGGCCAATCCCTTCGCCGCCCTGAGTTTTATGGGCAATCTGGGCGAAAGAAATTTTCAGCCCGTTTCCGATAACCATCCCTGGTGCGGCGATCTTGAGTAATTTTGGATCCGCCTTCAAGATTTCGCCGGCAGAGCTTAAGACTTCTGCTTTCATTTTCTCCGCAGCCCGATAGACTGCCATGCCGGTAAAATAGGTGCCGGAAGAAGCATACGCCCCCTTGTCAAATGGAGTAGCATCAGTATCAGCTGCCAGCAGAGAGATATCTGAAACATCTACCCCGAGAATCTCAGCTGCGACCTTAACGGCCATCGTATCAAGACCGGTTCCAAGATCCGTTCCACCGATTAAGAGCATGAAGGTGCCGTCTCCAAGCATCTGCAGAGAGGCGTTGGCTGAATCAATACCGGGGAGGCCGGACCCTTGCTGAATGACGGCCATGGCTTTCCCTCTTCTGAGGGAGCTGGAATCGCTGTTCTTTTCCTTTTTTCCCCAGCCGATCTGCTTTGCCCCAAGGGCGACACATTGCGCCAAGCCGCAGGAACTGACCACCTGAGGAATCCCCTCCTGCCCTTCTCCCAGGCATTTCAAGATTTCCAGCCGGCTCCCTTTCTGAACCATGTTCTTGCGGAGAAATTCGATCTGATCGAGGCCAAGCGCGTCGGCCATTTCTGCCATAGCCAGCTGGATGGCAAACGAACCCTGGGGAGCGCCGTAGCCTTGATATGCCCCGGCAACCGGACTATTGGTGTAGTACGACCGCACCTCGAAATGCATATTCTGACAGGTGAAAAGCGGCAACGACTTTGAACAGGAATTCATAGGCACAGTGAGACAGTGACAGCCGTAGGCGCCTGTGTCTGCGGTGAGTTTCATGTCAATCGCGGTCAAGGTGCCATCCTTCTTGGCCCCGACCGTGATCTCGAAATACATCGGGTGCCGGACGCGTGAAGAAACGAATTCTTCCTGCCGCGTCATTTTGTAGAACGCGGGCCGGCCCGTCTCCCAGGTCACGAAACTGACCATATCTTCAACAACGATATCCTGTTTTGCTCCAAAACCGCCGCCAATCCTCTCCTTGATAACGTGAATTTGGTTCTCCCTGATACCAAGAACTCTCGCCACAATTCGCCGTAAATGCCAGGGGACCTGGGTCGAGGCCCGGATCACCAGCCGTTCGTTTTCGAGATAGGTGTGGCAAACATGGGCTTCGAGGGGCGTGCATTGGACTCTTGAGGTGCTGTAGTTTCTGGTAATAACCGTATCCGCCTGGCTCAGTCCCAGGGAAATATCGCCAATCCCTCCGCTACTCGACGCAGCCAGGTTGGTACTGGCGATCTGGCCAATGGACAGGGGATCAATTTTCGGGTCCCGTTCATGAACCAAAGGCGCATTCGGCCGGGCTGCCGCAAAGGGGTCAAAAACTGCCGGCAGAATTTCGTAGTCTATCTCAATAAGCGCCCGGGCCTTCTCGGCAATTTCCCTGGATTCTGCGGCAATTATGGCCACGCGATCGCCAACATGCCGGACTTTTTCGTCGATAAGGCGGCGATCATACGGGGATGGTTCCGGATATCCCTGTCCGGCAGAATTGTAGAATATCTTCGGAGTGTTCAGATGAGTGAATACCCGGACAACGCCCGGGCATGCCTCGGCTTTAGTTGTGTCAATGCTGCGGATTCGCGCATGGGCATGCGGGCTGCCAAGAACTGCAATATGGAGGGTTGCTGGCTGGATCATATCTTCAACGAATGAAGGCTTGCCGGTAACCAGCCGATAGCCATCAATTCGCGGCACATCTTTCCCTACAATCCGCAGATCTTTCCGGAAACTTTCGTCCTGATCTGCTGCAGTGTCCCCGGTGAGCCGACTGACGGCTTGAAAGATCTGCTCGTAGCCGGTGCAGCGGCAGAGTATTCCGGCAAGGGCGTCCTGAATTTCAGCCTTGTCCGGCTGCGCGTTCCGGCCCAAGAGTTCGTAGACTGCAAGGACCATTGCCGGCGTGCAATAGCCGCACTGGACAACCCCGGCATCAAGGAATGCCTTTTGAATAGGGTGAAGTTGTCGTCCCTGATTTATCCCTTCGACTGTCGTGATGGTCCGGCCGTGAATCTGACCGGCACTTAAGAGGCAGGAGTTAATAAGCCGGCCATCGAGCAGGACGGCACAGCTGCCGCAGGTGCCTTCATAATCGCAGCCGATTTTCACCGAGAGCAGCCCGAGGCCCCTCAGTAAATCGGCGACTCTGACATTCGGATCAGTCTGAATTGAGTGGAGTTTGCCGTTGATCGTTACCTGTATTTCCACTGACTACTTTCTCCAGTCGCTGCAAATTTGGTCCGCGATTTCGCACAGCAAGCCGAAGACTACCTCTCTTTTCCACTCTGTAGATCCTCTGACGTCGGTAATCGGGCGAATTTCGGTTTCCAGCAATTTTCGGAGATCGTTTTTGAATACGGGAAGCTCAAGTTTTGGGGAAAGGGTTTGGAAGAATCGGCTGACAGCCTGCGGCTGAACCACGTGCTCATCAATTCCACCAATCGCCATCCGGCAATGAATGATTCTTCCGGGATTCAGGGTGACACTGACGGCAATATTGATGATCCCCAGGTCACTACGGGTCCGGGAGAACCGTTTCAGAAAAAACTTCTCGTTGTCTACCGGAATTGGAAGGAGGATTCCGCCAATAAGGCCGGCCTTCGATTCTTTCGGCCGGGCGATATACTCCGCCAGCGAAAGAGTCTGCGTATGGAGAGTCGCCTCCTGATACTGCAGACTGGCCTGCATCACCAGGAAAAGAGGGATCAGATCGGAGCAGGATTTGTTAGCAACGATATTTCCCCCGACAGTGGCGATATTCCTGATATTACGGTTTCTCACCTGTTGCGCCGCTGACTTCAGCGGCTGCTCAAGAGGTTTGGGCAACTCTGCGGCCTCGATCAACTCCTGCAAAGTAATCATCGCCCCGAGAGAGAGTCGTCTGTCATTCAGCGATATTGATTTCAAGCTGTTGATTTTCTGAAGGCTGATGCAGTTCATCTTGTCTGCGGTTTTTCTTGTGAAGATTTCTGTGCCTCCCGCCAGAAAACGAGAATTCTTGTGTTCATTCTTCAAGCGGAGCGCCTCTGCCAGTGTCTCAGGAATAAAAAAATGTTCAATCACAAGAACGGGCTCCTCTTCAAGTCTCGCTTCAACGTATGGGGACGACTCTTACGTATTTTCTTCCCACCTTCAACACGAAGCTATTCTTCAAAGACTGCTTGTGGTTGCGCTCTACTACCCTTCTCCCGTCTATCTCAACCGCTCCCTGATCAACAAGCCGCCATGCTTCGCTTCCGGAGGACGCCATGCCCGTCTCTCTCAGAAGATCCTTGATGCCCAGTTCGCCGCTTTCTGCCGCAATGGACAAGGTTGGCATTTCTTCGGGCAATTCTCTCTTTGTAAATTGCTTTATGAAATCATCCCTCGCTCTGTCCGCTGCTTCCCGGTCGTGATAGATGCGCACCAGCTCCCACGCCAGACGTTTCTTTTCTTCCATCGGATTCTTCGCCGGGTTTGCAAGATTCTTCCGGATCGCCTCTATCTCTTTCATGCTCAGGTCTGATGCAAGCTCGAAATACCTCATTATGAGACTGTCGGGGATTGACATCGTTTTTCCGAATATCTCTTTCGGAGTCTCGTCGATTCCTATGTAGTTTCCGGTTGACTTGCTCATCCTCTGAGCCCCGTCAGTGCCTTCAAGCACAGGCAGGGTCAGAACAACCTGGGGGTCCATCTTGAAAGCTTCTTGAATCTGGCGCGCAACAAGAAGATTGAATTTCTGCTCCGTGGCGCCGATTTCTATGTCGGCCTGAATTGCCACTGAATCGTATCCCTGCATGATCGGATAGAAGAGCTCATGAATGCCTATCGGAAGTCTGTTCTTCATTCTCTCTGAGAAATCGTCCCTCTCCAGCATCCTTGCGACAGTCGTAAGAGAGGCAAGCTTCATTATCTCCGTGAAATTCATCTTCGAAAACCACTCTCCGTTGTAATGCACTTCGGTCTTCGACTTATCAACGATTTTGAAGAACTGCTTAAGGTAGGTTTCTGAATTCTTCATTACCTCATCATGCGAAAGCTGAGGTCTCGTTTCAGACCTTCCGCTCGGATCACCTACCATGCCGGTGTAGTCGCCGACAATAAGAATGGCAGTGTGGCCGAGTTCCTGAAATTGCCTCAGTTTTCTCAAGCCGATCGTGTGGCCGAGATGAATGTCCGGGGCGGTCGGATCAAACCCCTGCTTCACCCGCAGAGGCTTCTTCTCCTTCAACGACCTCTCAAGCTTCCTGACCAGTTCATCCTCAGGGATTATCTCTTCGGCATTCCGTTTTATGACCAGAAGCTGCTCTTCCAAGGCTTTCTTCATGTTTAGACGCTCCTTTTGTGCCGCGATTATACCCTGCACCGGGACGGTCTGCCACAATATTTGTTTCGTTTGGTGTCGGGTTGACTGAATGGTCCCGCGGTGGAAGAGACCTGATTCTCGAAGACTGACTGTCACACAGTGGTGATAACCGACCCGCCACGCTGGCTGCCATTGTCCGGGGGTAGGCGGCGGGGATTACTTCTGGTCTTCGATATGCCTGAGGCAGGCTTCAATTCGTCTCGCAGGCGGCTGGCAACTGAGTATTGACCTATGGTTGCCGGAGACGGTCCTGGGTGAACATTGTATCCATGGGCCTCGCCCGGGTCAGGCGCTTGCCCCGGTTGCAGAAAGTTATCGAGCGAACATCGCCTTTATTCTGCCCCAGGTGCAGGGCTCCACGGCAACCTCGGGACCGAGCGCGCCCATGTCCGTTCCGGGGGGGTCTCCTTTGCCAATGCAGGGGCTACCTGTGCTCAGAAGAAAGTTGCGCGCACTCTCATTAACGAAAAGCGGGGCGGCGCTAATCTCGCCTGTTCCTGGTAGTGGGGACCAAGCCTTGATCCCACCGCCCGCTCACCCACAGTCCATGGCGTAGTTGCCGTAGCCGCCGTTACCCCAACAATCGTTGTAGGTGATTTCTGGATCGCACCCGATTTGCCAGAGAACGCCGACTGACGAGTTATTCACGATGATGTTGTTCTTGATCCTTACCGCGTTTGGCTTCGCCGCGTAAACCCTGACACCCACGGTATTCCCGCAAATCGTATTGTTTATCACGTTGCCCCGGCACCCAGTGAGATTAAGGGCACCCTGACCGGTTCCGAGGTCGGGATCTCCACCATTCAGAATCACGCAGTGATCGATATCAAGCAGGGCTCCCCTACCTGTGACCGCAATTATCGAGCCCTCGAGGTCGATTATCGCACCGTTGCCCTTTATGCAAACGCTGCCGCCGTCAGGTATGGCGATGCCTCCTGTGTATGTGGTTCCGGATCGCAGGTCGAGATACCTGTCGTATCCCAACTGTCTTGGCGCGGATTCATAAACGGACTGAAGCGTTGCGCCACCGGTCACCACCGGCGTGAAGACAAGCAGGACGAAGACGAGAGAGATCGAAGGAGGAGAAGATAATCCGCAGTGGCAGCGAGTTCTCACTTCGGTTGCTCCATACACTAACCCAGCATGACAATGCGCAACAGCGCATGAACTCTATGCAGTATAGATCGTATCGCAGTCACTGCGTGGGTGCAATCCGAATCTTTCGACGATGGCGTCAACGGTTCTCGCTGACTTGGGACAGCCTCATTGAGTGTCTATCGAGTCTATTTTCGCCGTGGAGTGCCATCTGCGAAACCATCGGAGTTTTGGGGCGGATTGAGCGGGTGCAAACGGAGCCGCAACAAGCGCTCACCAGGTTCGGAACAAACGCTGAACAGACACACTATCCCGTGGAAATGCATCGAGGGAGACCGGGGCACCCCTAGAACCGAAGCGAGAACTGCAGACTGGTTCTGTGCGCGGAGTAATCGTTTCTGCCATCCACCCCGTCACTGTGTTTGATGTGCTGGTGAAGAAGTTCCACCCGATTCTGTCGTCCGAAGTCGCGGGTAATCCGAACGGTCAGTACGTTGCTCTGAACCCTGAGCCCGCTTCCCAATCGGACGTAGGACGGCTGAGTGGCAGCCACAGGCCGGGAATCGTGAGCTTCTCTTTCGAGAACCCATCCACTACCGACGTCGAGGGAACGCGGCAGACTCCTCGATGCCCAAACCCCCAGGATAAGTTCGTTCTGGAGCACACGGTGCGCGGTGCCCCCCGGGATTATCTGTGATTCCTCCTCAACTGGCATCAGATGCTTCGCGAACAACTCAACGTTGAGCCATTCCTTCATGAAACTCACACTACCCCTTGGTCCCTTTCTATTGGGTTCATAAGAAAGGGCGCTGTATGCCGAAGAGAAATTTTCCGACGCCTGGAAATATGCGAGAGATGATCTGAGCCACTCGGCGAGCTCCGTTCCGATGCTTGCCAGGAACCCGCTGCCCCAAGTGACAATGTCTGAGGATTCTCGCACATCGTGGTCTGTTCTGCTGCGGTCGAACTCCGCCTGGATTGTGAGTCTCCTGTGTAGAGGAAAAGTGACCGTTCCGCCATACACCTGGTTTTGGACCGCGGGCACAAGCGGCTCTAATCCCGGCGCCGGCAGTGTTGCTGACTCTCCATCGTCTCTCGCTATCACAGAATGCAGAGAGAGCGCAGGCGAGAGACGGCCTAAGAAATGTCCAGGACCGAAGCCCCCTCTCACTCCGTAGAGGTCTCGTCTGTACCTGAAATCTTCCAGAGTCTCCCTGCCCAAGTAGTAATCGGTGGTGGAAACCTCGTAAGCATTTCTTGGCACAGCGTAGAAGGCTCGTACGTTGGCATAAGGCGCGAAGGGCCAGGAGACATCTAGTCCTTCAAACGTGAGCGTGGGACCAAGTTCTTCCAGAGTCCCAGAGAGAAGCGCTCCGGCTGCCCCCGCGCATGCGCATGAACCCGTGCTCCCGCCCGATTTAGGATTGTCTGAGGAATCCCATCTCATCAGGCTGAGCGGGGTGAAGTACGCATCGAAATAGCCTAGTCTCGCCTGGAATTGCCTCGAACTATACTGGACATACACACTGCCCAGCGTGCTTGCGAAGTACTGCGGTCCGAGCTGCAGCATGTGTTCGTCTTCATTGCTCAGTCTGAGAAGCGCTGCGGCCCTGAGCGAGCCTGCTATTCTGGCTCTAAACTCCAA
Organism: Candidatus Eisenbacteria bacterium; assembly: GCA_030017955.1. Taxonomy (NCBI): domain Bacteria; phylum Candidatus Eiseniibacteriota; species Candidatus Eiseniibacteriota bacterium. Next base: position 43,284 of record JASEGR010000005.1, on the reverse strand, counting down.
TTCAAACCGGTGGGTCAGGTATCTCCCTTTTTCCAGCGCTTCTCCGTAAGGCCCGGTTGGGGCTGCAACGTGGAGAGGCCGCTGCAAGACTTGAACTTCCATAAGCCGTTCCATCAAGCGTCCAGACATCGAAATCCCGGACATCTCTCCCGGCGTGATTGCCGAGGTCGCGAATGCATCCGGCTCCTCGCGCCCGGCGCCAGATTCCCGAGGCGTCACCATTCCTGTGGGGGGAACCGGAGTCTCACGCTCTTTCGAAGCCCCCGCCTTTGCAATCTCCGGAAGTCCAGTTTCACGGGTTGGCCCCAGCCGGCCTTTTCCCTGCTTCCGTGCGGCTGCAACCATCCCCCAGAAGGTCTCTTCCAGATCCGGCGGCCGGTCATAGAAAACACCCAGCGCCAAGCCGGTCGAATCCAGAAGAACAAGGCTGAAACTGAATGGCTCAGCGCCAAAGCTGGATGCCACTTGCTTGTCAATGTCCGAGACCTGAACGAAACTGATTTCGTTCCTCCGCAGGAAATCCCTCGCACTGTTGATCCTATCAGTGTCGTGGTTCACTCCAAGGAGTTGAACGCCCATGCTGCCGGCACTGTCCGCGAGAGAGTCACATTTCTTCAGAGCCTTCAGGCATTCCTCGCATTCGCTGTTCCAGAACACGAGCATGGTGAAGGGTTGGTTCAGGAGAAACGTGGAGGATGAGATAAGCTCCTTGCCGCCGAATGTTGGGAGGTTGAATTCAGGTGCAATCTGTCCGGGATTTAGCCCGGCGGCCGATGACAGGGACGGCGAAAACATGGCGACGAGGACAAACCCCACGAGCATCACTTTGTAGTGCATCGCCCGCCAATCAAGGCGCTGGCAGTATCTCGAATGTTCGCGTAGAAACATGTGCGAATTACGATAGTATTCGTTGGCGGAGTCTTGGGCAAGAACAAAGAGACAACGCCCGGGACTTTGGACAGCCGGTATGCGGAGATCTCCGCGACGGCCCTGCTTTTGAGCGGTAGTGCTGATCTGATTGGGACGAGGGGCGTGATCAAACCGTCCCTCTTCTCACTTCTTCAGCAGTGGCCACCTGCACAAATCGCTTGACTTTGGCTGAATCTTATGCTAGAAAAACGAGGTAATATCTACCGTGGAACGCCTGTGGAATTCCGTCTGGATTGAACCCACGTGATGAAGCCCAAGCGGAAAATGGCGTAATCACCTCCTCGACCGACACAATCTCTTCGCTGAGCCATTTCTCCTGGGCTAGTGTGCCGTCCCAGAAATAGCTTTACGAAATGCAGGGTGTTTCATAAGGCATACTGCCAGGGGGTATGAGGGGGTCGTGGCCGACCCCCTCAGGGGTGACAGCGTAGGGATGCGACGAGTAGGAGCATCCTGAAGCGTCAGAGGGGTAACAAGCCCCTATGAAAGTGTCGTGTCGCGGGGGCAAAGACATAGACAAGGAACTTCCGGGACACGACACTAGATTCGGTTCACTGTCCACCCGTTGGATTGAGGGCAACCTAAGGTGAGCATCGGCGAGATGTCCCCCTATCCCGTGCCTGCTGGAGCTCGGCCCTGTGAGTCCAGCTCCTTCTCATCGCTCGACAGGATCAGTCCGCCTGCATTCCCAGCCAATGTTTCGCCATACCTGTTCCTCTATCTATCCGTCTCAAGTCGATGTCCCGGTCCTGCAAATACAATCGTCACCGATAGCCGTTGTTGTCTGAGATCCCTAGCCAATTGTGGTTCTTCGGTGCAGTCAGGCAAGGTGAGACTCTTGCGCCAGAGGTCCGTTCCCTGCCCAACAGCAACGAAAACCGTCAAAACCGGAACGAAGGGAGGTGAACGCGGGTCGTAGTTTGCATCATCGAATGCATGCAGGCAGAGTCAACCTGGTATCCTGTGGGGCATCCCCAGGGTTCCATGAAAGCACCCAGCGTTCCAGGCCGTGCATGGGCTTCCGAGTGACTGGCCTATCATAGCAGGTCAGCATCTGATCCCCGAACTAGTGCCTGGTCTTCTGGGCCGTCGAAAGAACAGGAGGAAGAAATGGCTAAGAAGAGCTTTCTCTTTCTTGCGTTTCTCCTGTGCCTGATTCTCTGTGTTTCCACCCTCTACGCTGGCCAAAAGATTCGTCTCTATCAGGACGGCGTCCAGACAGAGATAGACTTGGCCAAGTACCTCGCGACAGGCGAACTCGCGTCCAAGGGCGTTGGCTTTGGCGGCTCTCAGAAAGTGGAGCCCGGCCCCGCACCCGCTCCTTATCCAACGGTTTACATCTGGGAAAAGGCGATAGAGCAGCTTGGGCCAACCAGTGTCCGGTGCGACGGGATCAGATTCATCAACGGTAATCTCTGGGTTCCTCAGAAGAAAGCCCTGGTCCTGTGGACTGTTCGTGTGCCGCTAGCGTCGAGCAGACTTGCAGATGAGTTCAATCAAGTCATAACTCTCTCATTGTGGGTGGATTGGAATCAGGACAGGAAGTGGGGAAAACCAGAGAGGATGATGGGGCAAAACCTCAATCTTCAGCAGTATTTCCCCACTGCCCAGGACTACCTGGAATTCGACTATCTAAGCTGGTTCTGGATTCCGGACGACAGCGATTTCTATAGGAGAGGCGGCGGTTCGACAAGTGGTGCTCCCAAAGCTGGAAAGAAACTTTGGGTGCGCTGTTCGCTCTCGTACGATGATCCAGACACTAGCCCGGATGGAGAATGTCTTTTTGGTGAGGTTGAGGACTACGTGGTGACGTACTTCAACAACAAGGAAAAGCCAAATGTCGCTGAGTAACTGGCCTACGGAAGGCCATGAGGATTCGAGAGGTGAGGAACTTATCTGATCCTCAGGAAGAGATAAAGAAAGGATTTGCCATGAGACCTAAGAAGATTCTACCGGGCTACGCAGCGGTTCTGCTGGTCCTACTGGTCGTGCTAATCCTGCTTCCCTCAGCGCGTCAGGCCGTTGCTGACACCACCAAGGCCAAGATCGCGCCAGGATTAGCCAAACAGCTTTCCGCTGCCGGACCAGATGAAGCGGTCACGGCGATTGTGAAGATGGCGACGAAGCCGAATCTCGACCGGATTCGCGGTAACCGCCGTCAGGTCTTCACAGAGCTTCGCCGCAATTCAAGAGCATCCCAGAGCCAACTGATCAACTTCCTCGATGCCCCTTCAGTCAAGCGCAAGGTGCAGAAGGTCCGGCCGTTCTGGCTGGACAACGTTGTGCTTGTGACGGCTCCAAAGGATGTCATTGAAACGATCGCGGCAAGACCAGATGTCGAAGAAGTTTTTGAAAACTTCACTATTACCCTGCCCCCTATGCCTCGTCTCGATAAGGGAACTCCCTGGTTCAGTCCGCTGCAGACCCAGACACAGCTTTGGGACTCCATGAAGAAGATTGGAGTAAAGCAGGTCTGGACGACCTACGGGTTTACCGGGACCGGTGTGGTTTGCGGTGGTCTGGACACAGGCGTTGACATCACACATCCGGATATTGCAGGGAAGATGAAAACCAATAACCCCGGCGATCCTACCTATCCAGGAGGCTGGGCGGAGTTCGATGCTAACGGCAATATCATCGCGGGCTCTACTCCGCATGATACTGATGGTCACGGGACCCACACAACCGGAACCATGCTCGGCGGAAACGCGAGCGGCTATGACATTGGCGCGGCTCCCGGAGCAAAGCTGATACACGGGCTTGTGCTGCCTGGAGGAAGCGGATCATTCGCTCAGGTTGCGGGCGGGATGGAGTGGATTGTTGACCCTGACGATAACCCCCTGACTGATGACGGAGCTGATGTGGTCAACATGTCTTTGGGTGCGACAGGAACGTATCCACAGATGATTGCGCCGACTGACAACATGGTTGCCGCGAATGTCTTCCCCAGCTTCTCAATTGGCAACAGCGGCCCGGGGTCAAGCACCACCGGGAGTCCCGGTAACGTCCCGAGCGCTTTTGGAGTTGGTGCAACTGACAGTAACAACGTCATTGCGAGCTTCTCGAGCCGGGGACCCGTTACCTGGAATAACCCGCCTTACGTGGGAACTTGGACGAAGCCTGATATTTCTGCTCCCGGTGTGCGGATCTATTCCTCAGTTCCCGGTGGCACGTGGCAGTGGCACGGGGACGGCTGGGATTGGAGTGGAACATCGATGTCGGCGCCACATGTTTCCGGATCAGTGGCCCTGATTCGTCAGGCTAACCCATCCCTGACCGTAGATCAGATCAAGCAGATTCTCGCGCAGACATCGCTTGACCTGGGCAATTCCGGGATGGACAACGACTACGGCTGGGGCCGCATCAATACATTCAGCGCGGTGACTGCCGCGGTTGCGGGAATGGGGACCCTCGCAGGGACGATCACGAGTTCTGGCGGCGGCCCTGTAGAGGATGCATTAGTACTAATAGTTGACACGGGTCAGAGAGTGTACTCAGACGAGTTCGGCCATTATTCTCTGTCGGTCGTGGGCGGGACCCATACCGTTGAGGTTTCGCATTTCGGGTACCAAACCTACACGACCACAGTGTCTGTCGTGGCCGACCAGACGACTGGTCTCGATGTCGTTCTCAGCCAGCTTCCATCCGGTACAATCGCCGGTTTTGTGACTGACGCTGAGACAGGAGCCGGGATTTCAGCCAATATCACAGTGAAACTGGCAGGAAATCCCGTTGCATGGACATCCACAGACCCGCTAACTGGCGCGTACAGTATTCTCGTGTGCGTTGGCACGTATGACCTCGTGTTCAGCCCGCCGTTCCCCTATCCTCTCACCATAAGAACCAATGTGCAGGTGTTCCAGGATGTCACGACTACGTTGAATGTGACCATGAATGCCGCACAAATACTCATAGTTGATGATGATGGCGGGAAAGGCTACCACACGTACTTCGAGCAGGCAGTTGCGGCTGCGGGCAGGTCTTACCTAACGGTGACAACTACTCCCACGGCAGCTGAGATGGATCTGTTCGAATCTGTGGTCTGGCTCACGGGAGATGACTACACCACAACCATTACGGCGGCGAACGAAACAGAGATCGCAGCTTATCTCAATGGTGGTGGAAGGCTGTTCATCTCCGGGCAGGACATTGGCTACGATATCAACACCTCACCGTTCTACGCAAACTACCTGCACGCCACTTATAAGCAGGACAACGTAGGTTTGGGCGGAGTGTTGGGTAGCCCGGAGAATCCGGTCGGCATCGGGTTCGCATTCAACATCAAAGGTGGAGATGGTGCTAATAACCAGGCCTATCCATCCGAGATTGACCCGATTGCTCCTGCACAGAGAGCCTTTGTCTACGATCCAACGGTGCCGAAGAGCGCAGCCGCTGGCTACAGCGGTGTCGGCAAAGAACAGCTTCAGACCAACGGCATCATAAGCTCTGGAACCGCAGGTTTGACTTTCGACAACGACATCTACAAGCTTGTGTATTTAGCATTCGGGTTCGAAGCAATTGCCAATGCCACGACGCGCGGCATGGTAATGGATCGCGTTCTTGACTGGCTGCAGGGCTATCCTGAGATTGCTCACACTCCTCTGGGAGACACAGAGGACACCGAGCATCCGTACCGCGTTGCAGCAATCATTACCTCTGATTATTTCCCACTGGATCCTTCAACATTCGCTGTGATTTATGACACTGGCGGACCCGAGACGAGTGTTCCAATGACTGCAACTGGGGTGCCCAATGAGTATGCGGGATTGATTCCAGCGCAGGCTTCGGACAGCCAGGTCAACTACTACATCACTGCGAGTGATGTTGAGGGTCATGCCTCAACTCATCCTGTGGGAGCACCGCTGAACAAGCACTCGTTCATGGTTGCTGGGGATGCGGAAGATCCAGTAGTGGAACATCGCAGACGCTACGACACCAACGACCTTGTTGGTCCCTACGGCATCAGCGCCGTTGTGACTGACAACATTGGTGTTGAGGCTGTCTACCTCATGTATGCCAGGAACGGCGGTCTGTTCCATCGAGTAAAGATGCTGCTTCAGGAAGACAACCGCTATTACGGTGCGATTCCTGGGCCGTCTGTGGTGGGAGATTACTATGACTACTATCTCCTCGCTATGGATGATTCCTACTCCGGCAACGTGACGCGCATGCCTGCGACAGGTTCGTACCACTTTGAGATAGTGGAGTACTTCTCATGGGATTTCGAGGAGTATGACGGCGAATTTGTCCCGACCGGCGGCGTTTGGGAGTGGGGTGCTCCGACAAGCGGTCCCGGCAATGCCCACTCAGGCGCAAAGCTCTGGGCCACGGTGTTGGCCGGCGATTATCCGAACAATGCCAATGCCAAGCTTGACGCTCCTCCGATTGCTCTCTCTGCCAGCAAGCCGTACGCCATGCTGACATTCTGGAACTGGTACTACATGGAGACGAACTACGACGGAGGGAATGTCAAGGTCTCCACTGACGGCGGAGAGACCTGGAACGTTCTGACGCCGTTTGACGGCTACGACGGGACAGCCACCAGCGGAAACAAGGGAATTCCAGGAGAACCGTGTTTCACTGGATACAACAATAACTTCTGGCACCAGGAGCTTTTTGACCTTTCACCATACGCCGGGCAGGAAGTTACCGTTCGGTATCACTTTGGCAGCGACGGCAGCGTTTACAAGGCCGGCTGGTATCTGGACGACGTCATGATACGCAGCACGAGCACAGACGACGTCCCTCCAATTATCAGCGGAACGCAGGTTCCACCTAGCACATTTGATACCGTCGGACCGTATCAGGTGAGTACGTACGTTCGGGACTTCCTCTCGACAGTCGGCGCTGTCTCAACATTCTACAGTGTCAACGGCGGCGCTTCATGGTCCGAGATAGCCATGAGCCCAGGCAGTCCGGCAAATCAGTGGGTTTGTGCAATTCCTGGTCAGCCGGCCGGCACCCGGATCAAGATGTACATCAAGGCCCGGGATACGGCGTCTCCCTCGAATGCCAGCACCGATCCAGCCGGGGCTCCTGGAGCAGCGTATGAGTTCGCTATTCTGCCGTCTGCTCCGACGCTCGTCGTGATTGGCTCCACCTCGGTTGCCTCGCTGGATATGTACCGGCAAGCTCTCGAGGCGAACGGCCACGCAGCTGACTACTGGGATCGTGTTGCGCAGGGCTGGCTAACTCTGGACAAGCTGAGCCTCTACAAGACGATCATTCTGGATGAGCCGAGTGGTCTCTCCACTCAGCAGATGACGGATCTCAGCAACTATCTCAATTCCGGGATGCTCGGAAGCAGGAAGCAGATATTCCTGCTCGGGCGTGACCTCGGATATTCCTCAACAACCAGGCCGTGGCTTGAGCAGTACACGAGGGCTGCTTACGTGCAGGATGATCCCGCTTACCGCCAGATCAGCGGAGAGCCAGGCGAACCGATCGGGGCCGGCGAGACATTCGTCATATCTGGCTCCTACCCGGATGAGGTTCAGCGCTCAACAAGCTATCCTGGTGGCGAGATTATCTACCGGTTCACAGGCACCGGCACATCTCTGGAAAGGGGCGAAGTGGCAGGTGCTTATGAGAAAGAAGGCAAGGAATGGGACGGCGTCATGCCGCACATTCCAAAGAGCCTTGATGCTGCCGCAGCCATGAAGTACAGCTGTGACAAGTATCGCTCTGTCTACTTTACCTTCAACCTTGGCTATGTGCTGGAACCGGAGCGCAGGGCTGGTATCGTCCACCGCGCGCTCGGCTGGCTTTCGGCGCCGGAGATTGTGCACGCTCCACTGCGCGACACAGAAGACACGGACAACGCATATCCTGTGATAGCTCGAATCTATTCTGAGACTCTGGACCTGAGCCGCATAAGACTCACCTACGATGTCGGCGCGGGCCCAGTGATAGTGGCAATGACACCGACCGCGAACCCGAATGAATACTCGGCGGCCATTCCGCCGCAAGAATACGGGACAACGGTGTATTATTACGTCAGCGCCGCCAATCTCGACGGAAACATGAGCTATCATCCTGGTGGAGCGCCTGCTGTGCAGCACAGATTCCTGGTCTCGCCAGATATGACTCCGCCCGTTATCGTCCATGTTCCGCTTTCCAACACTGCTGATCTCGATGGACCTTACGGGGTAAGCGCTACGATTACGGATAATGTCGGCGTTGATCCGTCGAACGTGTTCGTTGTCTACAACAAGAATGGCGGCGGGAATACCACGCTGCCGATGGCATCTCTCGGTGGGGACGTGTACGCGGCCAGTATTCCAGGGCCTTCTGTTTTGGGGGATGTATATAATTACTACATCCTCGCCAGGGATATTGCCGCAGTACCGAACACGGCGAGAGACCCGATAGTGGGCGTCCATTCGTTTGAGGCCGTAGACTATTATGCCTGGGACTTCGAACTGAGTAATGGCGGGTTTTCGACAACCGGGCCAGACTGGGAGTGGGGCGATCCTACGACCGGTCCGATGGATGCACACTCAGGCGTCAATGTGTGGGCAACCAAGCTCAGCGCGAATTACTCTGTCAGCTCGAATTCCAAGCTGAATTCGCCTGTCATAAAGGTTCCAAGTAGCCTTCCTTATACCATGCTCTCGTTCTGGCAGTGGTACTACATGGAAAAGGATTATGACGGCGGAAACGTGAAGATCTCCACTGACAATGGAAGCACGTGGACAACTCTCACGCCGGATATTGGCTATAACGGCACTGCCAAGTCGACGAATGCCGGAATACCCAATGAGCCGTGCTTCACCGGGACAACCAGCGCTTTCTGGCATAAGGCGAGCTTCAACCTTACTCCCTACAAGGGGCAGAATGTAATGATTCGGCTCCACTTCGGGAGTGACGCCAGTGTTCAGTATGCCGGCTGGTATGTGGATGACGTGAGAATCGAGGGTGCCCTGGACACCCAGGGGCCTGTCATTACCTCGACAAAAGTGCCTAGCAGCACTTTTGACACTGTGGGACCCTATTCAGTCACCACAACCGTGGTAGATGCTCTCTCAGGTGTCGGTACAGTTACTCTGTACTACAGCACCAATGCTGGTGCGACCTGGACGCCTGTCACGATGACCCCGACCGCAACTCCGAGTCAGTATAAAGGCGATATTCCCGGGCAGCCTTCCCGCACAAGGATTAAGCTTTACATTGAAGCTTCTGACAATGCTTCCAATGTATCGAAAGATCCGGCGGGCGCCCCGGCTAATGCCTACGAGTTCGGAATCATGCCGTCGGGCGACTACATTGTGATGTTCGCCGGAGCCGCACACACTCCTCCGGACACGTTCAGGGTTGCATTCTCGGCAATAGGCAAGACTGCAGATATGTGGGATATGGATGACTCAGGGCTTCCGACTATTGCCATCCTGAGAAGCTACGTTGGTGTGGTCATAGACCACAGCTCGTACTTCAGCACTGCTTTGCAGACCTTGCTTACGAACCTTCTTGACACGCCGGGCGGTGCGAGAAAGCAAATCTTCATGCTGGGTCGCGACCTGCAGTACTACTCGGCTGCCAGAACGTGGATGGAGAGCCACACAGGAACCGTTTATGTCAAGGACGATCCGGGTTGGCGGCAGATCAGAGGCCTACCTGGTGATCCGATCGGCGCTGGTGAGATATTCACCATCGCCGGAAGCTACCCGGATGAGGTCAAGAAGTCTACGACATATCCTGGTGCTCAGATTGTCTACAAGTACAGCGGACTAGGTGCAGCGCTTGACAGGTTCGCTACCGAGCCGGAACTCAAGGAGTTCTACGAGAAGGAAGGCAAGGAGTATGACTCCAAGCTTTGGCCAATGGCTCCTTCCGGACCGGATTCAATAGCGGGTGCCAGCTTTGTGAAAACAACCTATGTCTCGGTGTACTTCGCATTCAACTTCAACTACATCAAAGAAGGAAGTCGCCGTGCCGCGATTCTTGGCAGGACATTGAACTGGCTCGCTACTGCTGCAGGAAGTCAGCGCGAGCAGGCAGCTTCGCCACGAGCTCCTGCTATTCCTATTCCAGACAAGCTGGCTCTATTGCAGAACTATCCGAACCCGTTCAGTCCGTTCACAACGATCCAGATCGCAATACCTGCCGGCTTCAAAGCGCCGGTCAGTGTCAGGATCTTTGATGTCCGCGGCAAGCTGGTGAAGACGCTTTTCCAGGGGACAAAAGAACCGGGATTCCATTCGTTCGATTGGAACGGAAGGAATGAGTTCGGGCAGAGCGTGTCCTCAGGAATCTACTTCTGCAGGTTCAGCGCTGGCGCGAACGTCATGACACGGAAGATGATGCTTCTGAGGTAGTCGGAGTCAAACAGTAGGGCTACGAGGGCTGACCGGTAACGGTTAGCCCTCGTAATTTGAATTTCTTGACCGCAGGCGCATCGGACTGTAAACTCGAATTAAAAGAGTCTGCGGGAGAAAGAGAGCCTTTTCGTGAGAGTTTTCATATCAGTCGTTGTTGCGGGAATATTCCTTTTTGCCGGATTTGCTTTTTCGCTCACCCACTGGCTCCAAAAGGGCCTCCCCTCCGTCCAGAAGCTGGAGTCCATCGAGCCGTCCACCAAGACCCAGGTTTTTGATGTTCATGGGCACCTTGTCCACGAGTTCTTTAAGGAAAACAGGTCGATGGTTCCGTTGGACAAGGTTCCTGCAAATCTCAAGAATGCGATAATTGCCGTTGAGGACAGGCGATTCTACAAGCATTGGGGCGTTGACATAATCGGTGTCGGAAGGGCTTTTCTCGCGGATGTCGTTTCCGGTCAGATGGCACAGGGTGCGAGCACCATTACACAGCAGCTGGCAAGGAACCTCTTCCTGACTCACGAGAGGACTTTTCAGAGAAAGCTCAAGGAGGCAATCATAGCGCTCAGGATCGAACGCACGTATTCCAAAGACGAGATTCTGGAGATGTACTGTAACCAGATTTACTTCGGCGATGGCGCGTATGGCGTTGATGCTGCATCAAGGGTTTTCTTCGAAAAGGATGTGTCGCGGCTTACTCTGCCAGAATGTGCTCTTCTGGCTGGTCTGCCCCGAAACCCCAGAGACTATTCTCCGAGGAGAAATCCCGAGATAGCATTGAAGCGGAGGGCAATTGCGCTCAAGGCCATGCTAAGTACCGGCGCGATAGGGAAAGATGAATACGAGAAGGCAATGAAGGCGCCTCTTGGCGTGAGCAAGTACAAGCTCAACCTCGAACTCGCCCCTTACTTTGTCGAGATGGTGAGACTGTACCTGGATGAAAGGTATGGAAGCAACCTGGTCTATGAAGGCGGCCTCAAGGTGTACACGAGTCTGGATGCCACCCTGCAGGAGTACGCTGAGAAGGCCCTTGAAGAAGGACTGGTCCAACTTGAGACCAGGAACAAATATCCTGTGACGAGAGCCGGACATTCAAGAAGAGCTGCCGCAAATGGGAAGCGGCTTGATGCTTCGACGGAGTATGTACAGGGTTCGCTCGTCGCGATGGATCCGAAGAACGGACATATCCTTGCCCTTATAGGGGGAAGAGATTTCGAAGATTCCAACTGGAACAGGGCGGTTCAGGCCGCAAGGCAGCCCGGCTCTGCGTTCAAGCCTTTCATATATACAGCGGCTCTCGACAATGGATTCAAACCCAGCGACGTAATAGAGGATTCGCCGGTAAGTTTCCAGGGGGCTGGAGGCAAGACCTGGACGCCCAGCAACTACTCGCGGAATTTCAGGGGACCGGTCAGTCTCCGGTACGCTCTTCAGCATTCAATAAACATTCCTGCCATAAAGCTGCTGAGGAAAGTCGGCATATCAACGGTCGTGGACTATGCCAGAAGAATGGGGGTACAGAGCAGCCTCGGAGATAACCTCAGCCTTGCTCTTGGAACGTCGGAAGTCACGATGCTCGAGCTGTGCACGGCCTTCTCAACACTGGCAGATCAGGGGATACGGTCTGAGCCCATCTTCGTGCTCAGGGTTGAGGACAAACAGGGAAATGTTCTCGAAAAGAACAGGCCCCGATCGGAAGAAGTCCTGTCGAAAGAAACTGCGAGCATAATGACGAGCATGCTTCAGAGCGTCGTGGATCATGGGACCGGCTACCCGGCCAGGGCGCAGGGATTCTATTATCCGGCGGCAGGAAAGACAGGTACGACTGATGACTTTACCGATGCCTGGTTCATTGGCTATACGCCTGAGCTTCTTGCGGCAGCATGGGTCGGATTCGATAAGAAGATAACGCTTGGATCTCACATGACCGGCGCGGAAGCTGCGCTTCCCATCTGGACACGATTCATGATTGAAGCAACAAGAAACACTCCTGCCACCGGTTTCCCCATGTCAGAAGAAATGGTCTCGAAAGTCTTGTGCGCAGATTCCGGTTTTCTCGCCGGTGAGGGATGTCCCCGCAAGATAAGTGAAATCTTCAAGAAGGGAACTGAGCCTGCCGAATACTGCACTATTCATAACCCGGTTCCCCCGAGACACCCTCTGTAGGTCAGCGAACAAAGCCTCGTGCGATCCGCGCGGGCGATTGAGAGCCACAGTCAACTGCAAGACATTGACCAATCCCGATCGAGCACGGTGCTCAAGAGAGCCAGGATTACCCTACGCCGGTTACCACCTCAACAAGCTTGAGTTCTTCCTTTGAAGAAATTTCCCTGACTTTGTCCAGATATTCAGTGGGAATCCGGAGCGCAAGACCGCATCTTGAGCGGACTTTTGTGGGCTTCGGCACTACTTCAAGCGGAATCCTTGCTTTCTTCAGAGTTTCTTCCGCTTTCAGTGTGGCGTGAGTCGTGAGGAATACCGCTATGAAGTACGAACGGGAGCCATTTTCCAATCTTCTACTCCCTCAACCCTTACGACCTTTCGTATCAGCGGCGGAGGTTGAATTTTCTCGGGCGTGATCTTGAAGGCAGTCTTAAGCCCAGGAAGAATCGATGCTATTCTCTCCCTGGATTCGGCAAAGACCGTAATGAGAACATCTCCATTCCTGATGGAGTCACCAAGCCTTTTCTCAACGACCATACCGGCAGCGGGATCAATTTCATCTTCGGCGGTTCTTCTTCCTGCTCCGATCAGAGCGCAGGCATCTCCAAGGAACTTGGTATCGATTCCAGTCAAATAGCCCGGCTGCTCAGCTCTCACTTCTTCTTTGACTTTGCTTGATGGGAGGAGCGACGGGTTGTCAATCGCCCGTACATCCCCATCCTGAAGCTTGACCAACTCCCTGAACTTCTCGAACGCCGAGCCGTTCCCGAGATTGGCTCTGAGGACCCTCGAAGCATCCTCGTAAGTGCTCTCCTTCCCCGAGAGCTTGAGAATCTCCGCACAGAGCGTAAGAGTGACCTGAACGAGATCAGGCGGACCTCCGCCGCGCAGCATTTCGAGCGCCTCGCCCACCTCGAGACTGTTTCCGATGCGCTTCCCGAGAGGCTGGCTCATATCGGTTATGTAAGCGCAAGCTTTCCTATTCATGGAGGTTGAGACTTTAACGAGAAGGTTTGCCAGTTCCACTGCGTCGTTTTCGCTTCTCATGAATGCGCCATTCCCGGATTTCACATCGAACACAATCACCTCAGGACCCGCGGCGAGTTTCTTCGAGAGAATGCTGCTCACTATGAGTGGAAGAGATTCGACGGTTCCTGTCACGTCCCTCAGGGCATACATCTTCCTGTCGGCCGGAACGACTTCATCAGTCTGCCCTGACATGACGCAGCCGACCTTTTCAAGTATGGTAATGAATTCGTCGCGGGTGAGCCGGGTTCTCATACCGGGAATCGATTCGAGCTTGTCGAGTGTTCCGCCGGTGTGACCCAGCCCCCTCCCGGAGATCATCGGGACTTTTATGCCGCACGAGGCAAGCAGCGGCGCGAGTATCAGGGAAACCTTATCTCCTACGCCTCCGGTCGAGTGTTTGTCGGCCTTCACTCCGCTCACGCGGCTCAAGTCAAACACGTTGCCCGAGTTCATCATTGCCAGGGTCATGCTCTTCGTTTCTTCGAAGCTCATGCCCTTAAGATAGGTCGCCATGAGAAACGCAGAAACTTGATAATCCGGAATCTCGCCCGTGGTGACTCCTTTTATGAAGAAGCGGATTTCCTCATCAGAGAGTCCTATTCCACTTCTCTTCTTGGTAATTATTTCCTTTGCAGTGAACATTTCTTGCTATGCAACCTTCCTTTCGGGTCCTCTGAGAATCTTCACGCTTGCGCTTGTCCCAAGTCTCGTGGCGCCTGCTTCTACCATCGCAGCTGCGTCTTCTGGAGTCTTTATTCCGCCCGCGGCCTTTACTCCCATCTCCTCCCCGACAACTTCCCTCATCAATCTTACATCTTCCACTGTTGCCCCTCCGGGCCCGAAGCCGGTCGAGGTCTTGACATAATCCGCGCCTGCCGCCTTGACCAGTGTGCATGCCTTGACCTTCTCCTGACTGGAAAGATAGCAGGTCTCGATGATTGCCTTGGAGACTACTCTTTTGCCGCAGGCTTCAACAACACCGCGTATGTCCTTCTCAACGAGACTGTAGTCCTTGGATTTGAGCGCCCCGACGTTTATGACCATATCGATCTCCCGCGCGCCGTCCATTATCGCCCTTTTCGTTTCATACACTTTTACTTCGGGGGTGTTGGCTCCGAGGGGAAATCCCACGACTGTGCACACCTTCACATCAGAGAGCTTGAGAATGTCGGATGCAAGCTTCACATAGCAGGGGTTTATGCAGACTGTTGCAAAACCGAATTCCATGGCCTCTGAGGCAAGCCTCTTTATGTCCTCTGCCTTTGCATCTGGCTTAAGCAGGGTGTGGTCTATGAAAGCGGCTATTGTCTCGTCGGAGGGCCTTATCCCCATTGTCGAGCTCAACCGGGCGGCCCCGTTCTCCACGAGTCTTTTCACCGTGGACGGTCTCTTCTGGACGCATTCGCCGCAGCCGACGCACGTTTCACATGCCTGTTCACCGGCAGGAACAACCGGCATTCTCTCAAGCCTGGCAAGCACCGCTTTGGTAATCTTTTCTATGAGCTCTTCTCTCTGGTCGCTCATCTCGAACTCTTTCTCCTTCCTCTCATTCTGCCGATTGGAAGCTTCCCGCTTTCAAAGGCAAATGGGAGAAGACCGCTTATCTTGAATGTTCTTGCCTTTCCCCGTGAGGCCCCGATGATGACCTTGAGGTCGCCGGAGAACTCCCGCATCACCTGCCTGCAGGCTCCGCAAGGAAACACGGCCTGGTCAGTTGAATTCACTATCGCCAGCGAACGGAAATCCCTTTCACCATCTGAAACGGCCGAGAAAATTGCAGTCCTCTCTGCGCAGATACTCAGCCCCAGCGATGCATTTTCAACATTGCACCCTGTGTAGACTTTGCCGCTCTTTGTAAGCAGGGCTGCCCCAACTCTGAATCTGGAATAAGGCGAATATGAGTTGGCCATGGCCTTCTTAGCAAGTTTTACGAGGTCCGCATCTCTCATTCAACAACCTCCCTTAGGGAAAGCTATCTCCTCCCTTTCGGTAGGATTCAGGAGTCTGCTTTCCGCTTCTGTGTAAGAGACTTTACTCCACTTCTCTCACCCACAAGCGTGAGAACCTTCTTCGGAACACGATCCCTCAGGAACACTCTCACGACTCGTTTCCCGATACTGCACATTATCTCGTACACTATTGAATCCGACCAGGCCGCGACCTCCTCAATCGTTATTTCCTCTTTTCCCTGCCTGCCGAAAAGAACTACCTCATCCCCTTCCGACGCATTCGGCACACCCGTGACGTCAACCATCGTGAGGTCCATGGTCACATTTCCTATCACGGGTGCTCGCATCCCCCTCACGAGGACATTTCCTCTTCCCGAGAGAAGCCAACTGTAGCCGTGGCCATATCCCGCAGCGACGACCGCGACAACCGTTTCCCGCTTAGTAACGAAGGCCCTTCCATAGCTCACCGACCTGCCGGCAGGTAGTCTCCTAAGCTGGACAGTTCTTGTCCTGAAGCTCATGACCGGCTGAAGCTTCACCTGCTTGGAAAGCTCCGGCCAGGGGTATCTTCCGTATATCATGAGTCCCGGCCTTATCATGTCCAGGTGCGAATCGGTAAGGCCGAGGATCCCGGCTGAGTTCGCGGCATGTCTGCACGGGATCTTGATCCCGGCCCTCTCCAACGAATCGGTGAGAGCAACGAATTCCTTGAGCTGAACGCCTGATTGCGGCATG
This sequence comes from Candidatus Eisenbacteria bacterium, assembly GCA_030017955.1. NCBI lineage: Bacteria > Candidatus Eiseniibacteriota > Candidatus Eiseniibacteriota bacterium. The sequence continues at coordinate 27,164 of JASEGR010000005.1, read as the reverse complement.
CTGCCGGGAGTCACATCCGGGAAATGAGTGAAGACCCCCTCCACTGCTATCGATGGAAGCTGAGCCACCTTTCTGATGAAATCATCGGCGCAGTCGAAATCGACTCCGCTTCTGCCCATTCCGGTATCAACTTCAATGTGGACAGGAACGGTTTTACCGCTCTCCTTGGCGGTTCGCGACAGTTTCTCTGCGAATTCAAATGTTGAAATCGACGGCCTCAGCCTGTAGTGAACCAGCTGATCGATTTCGGAAGGAAGCGAAGGGCTCAGCAGCAGTATCGGGACAGAGATTCCGCCTTCTCTTAGCTCAACACCTTCATGAAGAGTTGCCACGCCGAGCATGGCAACCCCGTATTTTGACGCAACTCTGGAGAGCTCGAGCGCCCCATGCCCGTATGCATCGGCTTTCACAACGAAAAGGATTTTCTTCCCGGCGCCGATCCACTCTTTGGTCGCCCTGATATTCGCTTCTACCGCGTCAAGGTCTATTTCGACCCAGGTCGGAAACTCCATTCCACTCTCCTGCCGAAGTGCCGGGGGAGCACGATGAAATGCATAGAATTGACAGCGTGCTGCTTTCTCCTTGTGCAGTCTGGACTTGCCCCCGATTTCCTTCCTTGAAGACCGATTCTAACCATGATAGCATACCTTCCAAAAGAGAGGTTGTGTTTTTTGTTGATGCCGCAAAACGCCGGCGCTAGATATCCGGTTATACGTCATTGACCACAATTCACACAAAACGGACCGCACCCAAACTTGAAAAAGAAGAAATCGCACGGGATAGACGAAGTCCTCAAGCTCTGCAGAGTCCTGAGAAGCAAGAGAGGATGTGTCTGGGACAGGCAGCAATCCCTCAAGTCAATAACCCCGTATCTGATCGAAGAGGTCTATGAGCTCATAGACGCCATAGAAGAAGGCAGGAAAGAAACTATCCTGGAAGAGCTCGGGGATCTCCTTTTTCTCGCCGTTTTTGTCTCAGAAATCGCCGCAACTGAACGCCTCTTCACCCTTGACGACGTTGTCGCCCTAAACGTGGAGAAGCTAAAAAGGAGACACCCGCATGTCTTCAGATCCAAAAGAAAAATGGGGGTGGGCGGCGTGCTCAAACAGTGGGAGGTCATAAAGGGGAGAGAAAAAGACTCGGGCATGATCTCGGAAGCTATGATGAGGAAGGAAAGGCTGCCATCACTTATTCAGGCATATAGAATACAGGAAAAAGCATCCGCTGTCGGCTTTGATTGGACAGATGCAGGTCAGATAGTCAAGAAAATAAGGGAAGAACTCCGCGAAGTGAAGGAGACTCTTGAGAAAGATGGAAAGAAGGAGCTCTCGATTGAGCTCGGCGATCTCCTTTTCTCGGTAGTCAACCTGGCGCGATTCAAGAAGGTCGATCCTGAAAGGTCACTTCGAGGAGCAACAAGGAAATTCGTCCGGAGATTTGCGTACATTGAGCACGCTTTGAAGAAACGAGGAAAGGGATTAGGCAAAGCGACTCTTCCCGAGATGGAGGCCTTCTGGGAAGAGTCCAAGCGGAAGAAAAGTAGAAGATGCGACGATTGAGCGCTGGCGCATGGGCCCGAGTGGAATCGGTGACGAGTACCGTGCAACACGTGGGGCGGGCCTGGAGATGTCCTCGAACCGACTTTCTGAAAATCTCTGGACTCCCTTCTTGGACGAGTGAGCGACCCCGAAGGGGACGAATTTGTGCTGTCTGAGGCCGTAGGCCGAGTTCACAAATTCGAGTGAGCGAGTTCAAGAAGGATCGACATTTTCGGCAGGAGGGAAAGGACATCTCCTGGAGCTTGCCTGCGGACGAACTTGAGCGGTTGGCGACGTGGCGGCTCAGCCTTCTGAGCCGGACTCTCCTTTTGAGCTTTCTTCCTGGGACGTCCCTTCGGCTCCGGACTTTTCCTTGGCCAGCTCGTCAAGGAAGTTGATCCTCAATGTGTACAGGACGTTCGTCAGCGCCCGGGATTCCTGTTCGGTAAGATTCCCCCTGGTTTTTTCTTCAAGCATGCCGAGCAGATCAATGGAGAACCTTGCCTGCTCAAGATTTCTCTCAGCCTTGTTCGTAAGCGGACTGATAAGCTTCCCCATATGCTGCATCGCCGTCGCCTCGAAGGTGAAGATAAGCTGAAGGAAAAGGTTCTCGTGCTGATTCGCGTCGTTACTCATGATATGGAGAATATTCCACCTGGAATTCCCAAGTCAACAGGAGCCGCGATTTCCATTTCGTGACGACCGTTTCTGAAGGCGATGAGCGTGAGCTGGCTTTCGCGGGAGGGATGGGGAACCCATCTTGGCGAGCAAGGTGGGGATACCCAGCCCTTTAGAGGCTGGGAGGGGTAAGGATTCCCCGCCTGGCGAACCATGGATGGGTCATCCCGGAGCGGAGCCAGCGAAACGCTCATTCGCCGTTCAGACCGCGTCCTCAAGAAGGATGCACTTCAGGTATTCTGTCTCCTTCATGGAGAGAAGCACCGGGTGGTCTCTTGATTGTGACCCCATCCTGGCTATCCTGAAACTCCTGCCGGAGTCTCTTGCCGACAGGACAAGGGTGCGGACGAAATCCTCTCTTGAGAGGTGGTGAGAGCAGGATGATGTTACGATGATTCCAGATGGAGCAAGAATCCTCATGGCCCTTAAGTTTATTTCGCGATATCCGGATAGACCCTCCCTGATAAGATTTTTGTTCTTGATGAAAGAAGGAGGGTCAAGCACTATGCAGTCGAAACTCCTCCCCTCTCTCTCGAATCGTCTCAGCTCATCGAACGCATCACCCCTGCAATATTCAACCCGCTCACCGGCGCCGTTGCGATCCATGTTCTCCTGTGCCAGAGCCATCGCTGAGTTTGAACTTTCGACAAGAGTAATTCTCTGAGCGCCGTAAGAAAGAGCTTTGAGGCTCCATGCTCCGGTGTAGGAAAAGCAGTCGAGTACGCTCTTTCCAGTCACCCTGTCCTGAAGCAGCGTTCTGTTCTCCCGCTGATCCAGATAGAACCCCGTCTTTTGTCCTTCGAGCATGTCAACAAGAATCCTGGTGCCGTCATCATCTACCTCGACTCTGTCCGGAACCTCACCGTAGCCGACACCTTTCCACAGCTCGAGGCCTTCAAGCTCCCTCGACGGCGTATCGTTCCTCATGACTATCCCTTTGGGAGAAAGGAGCTCGATCAGAATCCCGGTGATCTCTTCCCTGAGATTGTCCATCCCTTTGGTGAGAAACTGTACGGCGAGATAGTCGCCGTATCTGTCAACAACAAGGCCCGGAAGGAAATCCCCTTCGCTATAGACGCACCTGTAAACATTGGAACCCGGGAACATATTCTTTCTATGGTCGAGTGACCTCAGGATTCGCGAGCGAAAAAATTTCCTGTCTATCTGCTCAGCCTTCCTGGAGAGCAACCTCACGCTGATTAGAGAATGCCGGTTGAGGAATCCCCTTCCCACGAAGTTTCCCCTTCCGGTCACGACATCGACGGGCTCGCCATCCTTGGCGTCTGAATCAATCGAAGAGATTTCGTTGCTGAAGACCCAAAGATGGCCGGTCTTGAGGCGCCTTTCCTCATTTTTCTTGAGTATTACGCGTGGCATTGGGAATGTCGGGTGTAGGTGTGCTCTGAGCTACAAGGAACAGTAACCAATCATTTTGTAGATGAGACGCGCAGCAAGGTAATCCGAAGAGACGTCTCCCGGTATGGGGCAAAGCTCCACCACATCAAAGCCGACGACTTCTTTCTCTTTGGCAACCGCCCGCAAAATGTCGTTCGTCTCGTACCAGCCGAGGCCGCCCGGTTCCGGAGTGCCGACAGCAGGAACGCAGGACGGATCAAACACATCCATGTCTATCGTGATATAGACCTTGCCGGTGAGCGCCGCCACAACGTCTGCAATCTTCTTCTTTCCGGTCAGGAAATCTCGCGCATAGACAATGATCGACCGGGATTTCTCGACGAACTCAGCTTCTTCTTTACTCATGCTTCTTATTCCAACGTGAGTAACCGGCAGGGATTCGACAACTCTTCTCATGCAGCATGCGTGGCTGAAAGGCGAACCCTGATAAGTGTCCCTGAGGTCTGTGTGGGCATCCAGATGAAGAACCGAAAGTTCCGGACAGCTTGGAGAAATCGCCGTCACAGCGCCAACGGTGATCGTGTGCTCTCCTCCCAGGGTAATAACCGTTTTCCCCATCGAGACAAGCCAGGACACAGCGTCCCTTACAAGACCCACCATTTCCTCCGGTCCGGCTGCAGCAGTATCGAGAGAAGGAAGTGTATGGATTCCAAACGAGGAAATCTCCTTCCCGATCTCTTCGTCATAGAGTTCCATCATTCTGGAGGCCTCCAGAATCGCAGAAGGTCCTCTTCTGGTTCCGGGGACGTATGTGGTGGTCGCTTCGTAGGGAACTGGAAGTACTACGAAGCGCGCCTTTTCAAGGCTGGAGTCTTTTCCTTCGATTCCAGCAAAGTTGTAAGGAGGAAGAAAAGGCAAGCGCGGAAGGTTCATCTGTCAGGTGAAGCTGATCTCAAGCTTTTCGTCGCAAGAAAAGGCGGGAAATGTCTTTCTTCCGGGTTTTCCGGCCCTTGCAGCAAGCGCTGTCACGATCAGGGGGAGCGCTATGGTCGCATCACAGTAAACAGACACCTTATTTGCACCCCCGGAAATCTTTCCCCATGACTGCGCCTCTTCAAAAGTGCAGCCGCTCAGCCCTCCCCAGTGTGGAGGGTCGGTGATCACCTGAATCGCGTACCTGTGCCCGGCCGGGCTGCCTCCCAGGACAGAGCCGGTCACCTCTGTCTGCTGTATGAAATTCTTCGGCACCCCTCCGCCGACATATATGACACCGGTGTCAACAAGGCTGGCAATTTCGGAGGTCTCAACAACATCCTTGATTACGTCGAACTGCACCCTGCTGCTTCCCTTCTGTCTTCCTGCCGCAGCGGCTATCCCGATTGAAGAATCAGCTACAGCCGGGCAGTAGACCGGAACCCCTGCCTTGCAGGCCGCCGTAAGGATACCACTTCCCTTGCCTTTTTCGCAAAGCGCCCGTCCAAGGAGATACAGGAACTCTCTTGTTCCGTAAGCTCTCCCAGTATCAAGGCCAGCGCAGAACTTTTCTATGAAGTCATCGGTCTGACGGAACTCTTTCTCAGAAGCAAAGACGTCGTATATTCTGTCAACATCGTGGTCCTTCAGCTCCAGGTCGTCGGCGTGCTGCGACCCCTTCCAGTGGAACATCCCAAGAGATTCATGGCAATCGTGAAACAGGTTTGCGCCTGTTGAAACCAGGCAGTCTATGAAACGTTTTTCAATCAGGTAAGAGATGACACGCCTTAAACCTGCCGGGACCATCGCTCCGGCCAGCCCCAGGAAGATTATGTTCTTCCCTCCAAGCATGCCCTCCCAGATGGAAACCGCCTGAGACACGTTTCTTGCCTGGAACGACAAACCGTCAAGGCCTCTGACGAAATCATCTACAGAGGCCTTCGGGTCTATCGACATCGGTGTCGTCGGTTTCGTAAAAAACTTGCTAGCGTCTTTGCTCAGCCTTTTCAATCTCCTTTCGCTCCTTCTCCACAGTTCCCCTTGCAGCATGAAGCTCACGGGGAAAACCCAGTCCTCTTTCCACAACCTCACTATCGACGCGCTCTATACCGAATGCCTCCTTCATGTAGGCAATTGCGCTTTCACTGGAGAACTCCTTGCAGGAGAAAATGTCGATACTCAGGTAGAGCTTCTCCGGCCATGTGTGAATGCTGATGTGACTCTCCGCGATTAACACAAACCCGGAGACTCCCCAATTGTCCGGATTGGATCCGACATACTTGAACACATACGGCGGCATTATCTTCGTCATGCCGATGCGCCCGGGAAACTCATCGAGCGTCCGGTAGACAAGCGCGAGGTCAGCCAGCTTTTCCTTGGGACATCCGTATCCATCAAGTACGAGATGCGGGCCTAGGCCGTGCATTTAACTCGCCACTCCTTGCGCTATTCGCAGGTGCAAAAGGGCGAGCCCGACTGGCAGTTGCGAAAATGAAGCTGAGTCTTCGGCTATTCCATCCCTCCGGGTTGAGACCCAGGGACTCTAGTTCTCCGGGTCATAGTCCTCTTCATCAACGTAATCATCGTGGATCTCTTCCTCTTCCAGATCCTCCTCTTCTTCTGCGTCGTCATCATCATCTTCGTCAGATTCATCATCATCATAGTCGCAGTCTTTTCGTTTTCCAAATTCATCTTCATCGTCTTCGTACCTCTTTCCACTCTTCATGGTGAACCTCCTGAAGCAAGAAGACTGCTTCCACTCAGATTATTATCGGAAGCACTCTGCACCTCATGAAGGCAATTATTCACGGCGGGCGGTATGTTAGCATAGTGCACTTCCTTGTCAAGATTTTTTTGGAGTTCCTGCCTGGACGCATGCGCTGAGCACCGTGGATCACGGGAAAACACACGAAGAAATGTTCACTAAATCTCCCACGAGCGCGACGAAAAGACTCCCGCTGCCGAGAGCAAGCCCCGTCTCTCCCGGCATGACGCCCGAAGGAAGACAGACACGGAGGGGAAAATTAAGAGGGGCCGGTGATTTCCAGCCCCTCTTCGCCAATATGCCGGCTTTTAACTTCCGACCTACTTGTACATCGCCTTGATTTTGCCCCAGCTCTCATTCTGAGCTGCAGTCGGAGAAATATCCAGCCAAATCAACCTAACCAGCCAAGTGTTGAATGCATCTTGCCGCGAGAAGTTGTAGTCCAGAATCCAGGTGTCAAGCCATGAACACGGAGGCTCAAAACGCCTTATGTTATTCGGGGCCCAAATTCCGCCCCACTGGGCCGTCACGACCGCCCAAGGCATGATGTATCCGATGATGTCGCCGTTGTCAATGTAGCCGACGCCAATGTTACGAATGAATTGCCCGGACAACGGACCCCAGAACTCAAGGTCATTTGCGAAGAAGATGTCATCGGGACCGAAGTCGAATATCTCGCTCGCTCCAATGGTCTCAAACAACACCGGACCAAAGCCGCCTAAGTCATGGCTGCAATCGCCATCAAATGTGTCGATGCCTACAGTAGCACCGAACTTCTGCATCTGCATGAGGATGTCACCCCACGCAAGCGACAGCTGATAATAGGTGCAATGACTGACGAGTATGATGTCCCAACGCTGCACCTGCAACGCAGACCTGAAACCAGCCGGATCGGCGTGATACCAAGTATACGCAAGTCCCAGGGCATTCAGCGCCTGAATGGCAACAGGAGGCGAATATAAAAGGTCATCAGTGTAGATGATTATGTTGCCTGCAGCAGTTACATCACCAACCGTATGCTTCCCGACATTCGGCGACTTAGGTAGAAAGTTGGCCTTCCAGTTGGATGCAGCAAAGGCCGGCAGAGCACAAACAAGCATAATGCACGCAATAACAAGCAATTTTTTCATCTTGCGCCCCTTTCAAAGAGCTCACAATTGCCACACAGCAACTTAGCACATCCAACAAAGATGTTTCTCTTCAAATCACCCCCCTGGAAGGATGACTGCTCCCCACCCCACATGCCTGCATTGGAAAAAATCAGGTCCGGCTCAATCTTTGAGCAGGAATTTCAAAGCACTGTAGAATGATACCATGGCCGGAAGTCTAAGTCAATTGAGATTTCACATGCCCTTAGGACTGCTCAACGGCCGATAACACTGATTCTCCAAGCGGGCCCAATGGCGCGGATGAAAGGGACAAACAGAATACATCTGTCGGGGATGCCCGTTGACGGGCTGGCAGGTGGGGCTCCCGGCAAAAGCCGGGTAATTGCGAGAAAAAGGCCCTCAGACTGCTCCGGCAACACAGCCGTTCTCCAGCTCAAGCCTCTCCGGAGCGAGGGAACCGGCAATCCTGATTGGCGGGGCCGACGAGAATTGAACTCGCGACCTCCGGCTTGACAGGCCGGCGTTCTAACCAGGCTGAACTACGACCCCGCCAGGAATTGGCAAGGAAATTCTCTCTGCATCAAGAAATTATCACAGCCAGGACCGCCCGTCAATGCCCAAGGGTGTCAACGGGCTGCAGGGCCGGACGTGCTTCGAAAAAGCCCGGGTGCTCTGGGACGGCACACTAGGCGGCGATTGAAACCGGGAGCTGCCCCTTTGCGGCCGATTTTCCCAAAACTACGTCCCTCAGCGAATGAAGCGACAGCTTTTCAAATCCATAGGTGAGGATAACGGTCCAGTTCTTCGGGAAAGAGCCCGCATCGTATGGATTCACCAGAGAGACAGAGGTAACGTTCGTGCGCGACGCCGAAACATCGCTCAAGATCTTCAGCTCGCTTGAAGAAATTGGTTTTCGTCCTGCAGTGAACAAAAGCGTCATCCGATTCGAGAAGCTCCTCGGGCTGGATTCCCGGGAGATGACATTGCATCGGAAACCTGCTTCTCTGAGACCGGCCAGAGCGGGTTGAGTCACGGAATCTTCTCCCGGTCTTTCGAGAAGCCACGAATCCGCATCCGCGAGGTCTTTTTCGAGTTCCAGGTTTCTCATTGGATCTCTGAGGACAGTGATTGACGATGAATGAATGTCCCGGAGAGCGTCCTCAACCTCATTGGAAAAGAAATCATCACCGGAGAGTCCCTCGGCAAGGACAATCTTCTCACGGGACGCGGCTTTTCTTTGCCTGAGGATTGAAGCCTTTCCTTTCGCCTTGGCAATCCTTACGCAGGAAGCCTCTATCCGCTCTTCCTTGATCCTCCCGGACCGGACCGAATCAAGGAGAAAATCGAAAACACGCTTGAGCTTAGGTCCGCTCTCTGCGAAAAGAAGGATGTCACACCCCGCATCGATTGCCCTCAAAGATGCTTCTTCCTCGGATAGGCCGGCCAGCGCCTTCATCTCCATGGCATCAGTGATTACAATTTTCTCAAATCCGAGTTTCTGCCTGAGCTGCCCCTGGACCACGTTTTTTGAAAGGGTTGACGCAATTTTCTCCCTGTCAAGGGATGGGCAGTGAATATGTCCCACCATTATTCCATCCACGCCTTTGCCTATGCACTCTCTGAATGGAAGCAGCGCCCCGTCCAATGACTCCCTCTCCGGGACTGCCGGAAGGCCAAGATGAGAGTCGGTTTCTGATGAGCCGTGCCCGGGAAAGTGTTTCGCAACCGAAAGCACGCCGCCGTCTTCCAGTCCCCTTATGAATTCGGTTCCCAATTCAAGAGCCACTGAAGGGCGATCTCCAAATGACCTCACGCCAATGACCGGGTTCATTGGATTCACATTCACATCAAGAACGGGGGAGAGATTCATGTTGAATCCCAGCGCGGAAAGCCTTCCTCCTGTTATGAACGCCGAAAGATAGGCGGCATTCTTCGACCCTGTTGCGGATACAGCCATCTGGGAAGGCGGCCAGGAGCAGACCTGCCTCAGAGGGGAGATAATTCCCCCTTCCTGATCACAGGTTATGAAAGGAAAGGGCCTGCCGTGCTTTTCCTTCGCGAGAAAATTGACCAACGGCCCGAGAGAGGAGCTGGACTTCAAGTTCCTCTCAAAAAGAATGTAGCCGCCTGGGTGAATCGTTTCCTTGAGGAGATTAATCTCTGCTTCTGTCCCGTCGCCTATGCCAACGAGGAACATCTGCCCGAGCTTCTCGTCAAGGGAGAGTTCAGAGTATCTCAATTCCATCTGCGACCCGACGCAGCCCCTCTAGCAGAAGCGATCAGTACACCCGCCTGAGAGTTATTCCGTGGTAGTAGTGTTTCAAAATATCGGTGAAGGCGTAGCCTGCCCGCGCCATCCCCATCGCACCCCACTGGCACATTCCGACTCCGTGGCCGTTTCCCCCTCCGTTCATGACGATTTCTTTTACTCTTCCATTGCTCTTAACGGTTCCTATCTTGAAGAACGTACTTCGCAGAATTGACGAGTGAAGGCTGGGCCTTCTTATCACGAGTCTGATTCTGTCTCCCGAAAGAACGAGGCTGCCTTCGGTCGTTCTTATGAGCAGTTTACTGACCCTGCCTGATTTTGTTCTTTCTCTCACTTCCAGGTCACAGAGCTCCCCGATCTTTGTCCTTGACCTCTCAGGAAAATACTGAGGATAGAACGCATCGAGAATCGCCTCAAACTCCTCCCCTGACCAAACTTCCTGCCACCTGAAATGAGGTGAATCTCCGCAAAACGCCTTTCTGTGGCCTCTGCCCCGGTCCTTCACGCTCCTCAGGTAGGGGATCTTTGACTGATTCCATACCTCATCCGGAGATGATGTCCTTCCTCCGCAGGTAGAAGAGTAATTCGCCCGTATGGGTTCTCCGTGATAAGCGGCAACGACGCCATTAGTTTCCTCAATTGAGCGGTTCGAGAGGGGTTTCTCCCCAAGGACACCCGAATAAACCTGGTCCTGGACTGTTGGAAGGACGTCAAATCCTGAATCAGAGTAGTGCCCCTTCCTTGAAAGAGCATAGGTCCTTGCTGCCACTGCCTGAGCCTTCACAGCTTCGAGCAGGTCCTGGGAAGAGCTGGGCATTTCATTTGGAACGACGCCCCTCAGGTACTCTTCAATGCTCAATTCATTGACGAATGTCAGTCCGTCCGGCGATGAAATCACTCTCAAGTCTCCCCGGTAGGGCTTTCCCTCAAGCTTCAGGAATTCATCTCGGGATTCGCATTTTATGAAGAGCGTGCCACTTGCCCGGAATACTTCTTTTCCGTCCAGAAGGACACTGATGCCTCTTCTCCTGGCAGCCACCTTGAAGTGTGCATCTTCGTCAAGCAAGAGGTCTCTTCCAGAGCTGCCTGAAAGAAACCTGACCTTCCCTCCTGATGATACGGAAGCGCCGGGCACCTTGACCAGAAGCCCGACCTTTATCACCTGGAGCTTTGGACGCCGCGCCGGTTCACGAACCGCCGGGGCACAGCCTTGAAGGAAACATCCAATAGCGGGAAGCAGACAGCATATTGAAGCTATGATGGCCCAGCCTTTCTTCTTCACCTTCTTCCTCCCGGGATGATTTTGCCGAGTATAACACCGTGCGCTGCACCGGTCGCGCCGGGAATATTTCCGGCGTTGCCGGAAACCGTCTCGCTTGCCAGGACGGCAAACGCGAGGGCCTCCTTGGAGTCGCCTGAGAAACCGAATTCCTCAAGTCTTCTGAGTCTTGCTGGCGAAACCGATTCTTCCAGCATCCCCATAAGGGTGACATTGCGAGAACCGCCGCCGCTTACGATGACCTCATCTATCCTTCCGTGGGGCACGATGAAATCGCTGAATGCTCTGCCGATGGAGACGGCGGTGATTGCCGTTGCGGTCCTCACGGCAGCGTTGATGTCCTCTACCGTTTTCCGCGCTCTTTCAACAAATGACCCGGCGTAATGTAGCCCAAACATTTCCCTGCCGGAAGATTTTGGAGGATCTGCCTTGAAGAAGGGCTCCGACAAGCAGTCGTTGAGAAGTTCTTCTATGACTTTCCCCTTTCCCGCCATCCTTCCATCCCTGTCGAATGTCTCCTTGCTGTCCGTAAGAATGGAGACTACGCCGTCAATGACCATGTTCCCGGGTCCCGTGTCAAAGGCAACAACGTCGTCCAGGCCGCCATTTGCGGTCAGGATCGTCACGTTGGCAATGCCGCCTATATTCAGAAGAACTCTCGATATCTCAGGCGATCTGAAAAGCAGATAATCAACGTAAGGAACCAGCGGAGCCCCCTGCCCGCCGGCAGCGACATCTCTTGTCCTGAAGTCAGCTACCGTGAGGATTCCTGTCCTCTCTGCGATAACACAAGGCTCTCCTATCTGAAGAGTCGACGAAAGCGAAGAGCCATGTTTCCCTTCACCCCGGGACTCTTCACCTCTCCCCTTTCCTGGTGCATGATAGACTGTCTGGCCGTGCGAACCGATCACATCTATCTCCGAGAGCCTGATACCTGCTTTCTCTGCTGCATCGACTGAGGTCCGGGCAAACAGCTCTCCAAGAAGGAAGTTTGCCTCACTCAAGAGTTGGACACTGGCAGTACCGGGCTCAGCCAGAGCAAGCAGTCTATCTCTCACTTTTCTCTCATATGGGACAAAAAGGCCGGCCAATTCCCTGACCTTGATGCGCTCACCCGCTCCCTGAATCTCGACCACCGAGGCATCAATTCCGTCCAAAGAGGTTCCCGACATCAGGCCGATAGCCAGCTTGACGTCTTTGCCCGACACGCGTTGAATCTCATCCAGCACCGTAATCGTCTTCTTCTTCATCTTCCGTACCCCTCAATCATTCCGGCTATTATCTGCCTCTGGAATGCCAGGAACACAAGAAAGACTGGCAGAGCCGAGATGGTTGAGCCTGCCATCAGATGTCCCCAATCCACTGCATGTTCTCCTTGCGAGTAAAGCGCAAGACCGACGGGGAGGGTTCGCATGTTTTCGCTGTTCGTAAGAATGAGAGGATAGATAAACGAGTTCCAGTTCACCAGGAAGCTGTTGATTGCCACGATTCCGAGCGCCGGCTTGAGCAGGGGAAATACTACCCTGAAGAAGATGCCGTAATCCGATGCGCCGTCCACGCGGGCCGCTTCCTCAAGCTCCTCGGGAAGAGAGTTCACATACTGAGATATGAAGAAGACGCTGAATGCATCGACAAGAAAAGGAAGAATAAGCGCCGAGTAAGTGTCTATCATGCGAAGCTTTGACATGAGTATGTACACTGGTATCATAGTTATCTGCTTCGGGATCATCAGGGTGCCCAGAACGGTTGCAAGCACGATTCTCTTTCCCATGAACCTCTTCCTGGCAATTGCATATCCTGCCATCGTTGCGAGAATGACGTTGCCGAGGACAACCCAGACTGCCACCCACACGCTGTTGACGATGTACCTTCCGAACGGTCCGCTTTTCAGGCAATCCACGTAATTCCTGAATGTAATCTCTGATGGAAAAAGGTCGCCCGGATTGGAGATGATAGATCCTTCTTCCCTCACGGACGCGACAAACATCCAGTAGAAAGGGAAAACCGTGGACAAGAGGAAGAGAAGAAGGAGAATAAATCCGGTAGTCTTCAGAGAAACTCCCGGGCCGGCCATCAGTCGATCTTCCCCATCCTGAGATACTTCATCTGGGCGATCGAGAACACGAGTATTATCATGAAAAGAATATAGGCCACTGCGCTCGCGTATCCCATGTTGAATCTGTAGAATGCTTCATCATAGAGGTAATAGACCGTTGTCAGCGTGCTTTTCAGAGGTCCGCCCCTTGTCATCACAAAGATTTCAATGAAAACCTGAAACGACCTGATCCCATTGATGACAATGATGAAGAGGAGCACGGGCTTGACAAGCGGAAGCGTGATGGAAACGTGTTTCCTGAACCATCCTGCCCCTTCGAGGCTTGCCGACTCAAAAACTTCTTTGGAGATTGACTGGATCCCCGCGAGAAAAATGACCACGTAGTAGCCGACACTGCTCCAGATATCCATGAGCATTATTGATGGAAGTGCGGTCCTGGGATTTTCAAGCCAGCTCACTTCATGAAACCCCAGGTTCCTCAGCAAAATGTTGACATATCCTGATGGGGAATACAGTTGCTTGAAAATCATTGCTATGACCACCATCGACACCACGGTCGGGACGAAGAAACCTGCCCTGAAAGTTCCCCTGAACGGGATCTTCTCTGTCAGAAGTGCGGCAATGAAGAAAGACAGAACCGTCGTAACCGGAATCGTTCCGAGAACGAAAATCAACGTGACTTTGAGAGAAGTCCAGAATGCCGGGTTTCTGAACGCATTGAGATAATTGGAGAGGCCGATGAACGAAGGCGGATGCCCTTGAAGCGGGTCAAAAGACGTCAGGCTCAGGAAGAAGGAATAAACAATGGGATAGGCACTGAAGACAAGGAAGCTGAGAATCCACGGAGAGAGAAAAACAATTGTCGAGGCCTTAGAACCTCTCAATACATTCCTCTGAACGTCCTCAATTTGGGTGAGCTACCTTGAATCCGGTTTCGTCAGCAGCTGCTCTATCTTCGTGCCGGCAGTCCTAAGCGCTTCGTCCGGTGTCTTTCTTCCGTGAAGCGCCTCTTCCACGGCATCTTCGACTACGCCTTCGATTTCGAGCCAGTTCGGGATGTTGGGGGTTGAAACCGCATACTTGAGCTGCTCTGCAAACACACCCTCAAGCGGATTCTTCACGAAGTACTCGTCGGTGTCAATCCCTGCGACGGCCGGCTGAACACTGTGCTCCGACTTTGAGATTGCCAGAGCGTTCTTCTTTCTTGCAAGGAAACAGGCAAGTCTCAGCGCATCATCCTTCTTCTTGGAAGACTCAAACACCGCGAGAATCTCACCTCCCGCGAATGATGCGTGGGTTCCCTTTTCAATTCCCGGCTTCGGCACAATCGAAACGCCGAAACGCAGGTTCGGGGCTTCAGCTGGTATCGTCTTGAGATTCCAGGCCCCGGAAAGAATGAGCCCCACCCGTCCCTCCTTGAAGAGTCTATCCAGAACCTCCTGTCTTTCGACAACCGAGCAGCGCTTGAGCGAGACATAAAATTTCAAAGCTTCCACATTCTCTCTGGAATAGAGCCTGGAGTGCTTCAGGTCGGAGGTGAGAACATTCCCGCCGTTTCCCCAGGCGAAAGGCATGAATTTCTTGAAGAGAACATATCTCTCTCCGGAATTCAGGCCGAAGCCATAGATACCTTCTGCCGGGTCATGGATCTTCTTGGCGATCTCAACAAGCTCCTGCCAGGTCTCGGGCCCGCGAGTGCTGTCGAGACCCGCCTTCGCAAGAAGAGTCTTGTTGAAGAAGATCGCCCTTGTCCCGACGAGCCAGGGTATCCCGTAGATCTTTCCGTCATATGTGACAAGCTCCCAGTTGGTCAGTTTATCCCGGAGTGAATCGACATCAGAGCCGACTTCATGAAGTGAACCGCTTGAGGCGAACCTTGGAAAGAATGTTGAGCCCAGCTCACAGAGGTCGGGAGCGGTGCCCGATGCAACTGCCGCGAGGATCTTTTCAAGACCGTTTTGCCAGGTTATCTGCTGCATCTCGACCTTGATGCCGGGATTTTCCCTTTCGAATTCCCGTATCAGAGGCTCCATGAGACTGCTCTGCCAGAACTCCCAGAAGACAAGCTTGTCCCCGGTCTTTTTCCCGCCGCATCCTTCAAACGAAATGCCGGCCGCCAAGGCGATTAGACCGACACAAAGAAACAATGCGGGGAGACTTTCTACTCGCCTTCGATTGCCCACCTAACAAGTCCCCCTTTTTTCTTCAGTCTCTTCATCGCGTCTCTGTAAGGAAGCGATGTCTTCTTCATCACAATTGCGGCCTTCACATTGCCCTTCGCCTGTTTGAGGAGTCTTGATGAGGTATCGTAGTCAGCTCCGGTCAAGGTCATGATGACGCGCTTTCCCCTCTCTCTAAGTTTTCTGCTGGTCGATCCCAGATCCACCATCATGTTCTCATAGACCTTTCCGAGGAGAATCATTGATGTCGTCGTAATCATGTTAAGAATCATTTTCTGAGCCGTCCCTGCTTTCATCCTGGTAGATCCCATTATTACTTCAGGTCCCACGAGAGGGCATATGGCAACATCAACTGAAACGTCATCCTTGAGCTTGGGGTTCGCCGTGACGAAGACTGTCCTGGCGCCTCGTTCCTTTGCCCTTTCAAGGGCGGCTCTGGCAAACGGCGTCCTCCGGCTTGCCGCTATCCCGACCACCGTGTCCCTTGGACCGACCTTCCTCCTGTCCATCTCCGCCCTTGCCGCAGCCTCATCGTCCTCTGCACCTTCCTTGGATTTCACAAGAGCGCGGTAGCCTCCTGCGATCACTCCTTGCACCATTTCCGGAGCCGTCCCGAATGTTGGAGGACATTCAGCGGCATCAAGCACTCCGAGCCTGCCGCTTGTTCCCGCACCAACATAGATGAGCCTTCCGCCTTTGGACAGTGAATCAACGACGAGCTTGACCGCTTTCTCTATTCGAGGGATTTCTTTCTTTACAGCGGGGGCTACTCTCCCGTCTTGAGAGTTTATGATCTCAAGAATTTCCCGCGGACTCTTCTTGTCTATGTCCGTAGTCCGCGGGTTTCTCTCCTCCGTAATCAATCTTGAGATTTCGTCAAACACCTCTCTATCGCTTTTCGTCAACATCACCTCACAATGACCGCTTTTCTTGTTTCAACATCGTTCCCGACTTTGACAAGAAGAATGTATTGTCCCGACGGAACCCTCCTTCCTTTTTCGTCAGTCCCATCCCACAGAAAAACATGATCGCCCGTGCCAAGCGCTTTGTTCGCAAATCTTCTTACGACTCTTCCTCCCACGTCAAATAGGAAAAGCTGGGCGTCCGACGGACCGGCCTGTATCGTGACCCTGACGCGAATCTCACCCCTGGAAGGGTTCGGGAATGAGCTAACAGAAAGAACCCTCGGAATCATGGCAAACGGAACTCCTGTCGTTGAGCTGTCAGGAGCTGCCAGATGAGAAACCAGCGAAATCAGAAACCTTGCCGCTTTGAAATGCAGCGACGTGTTGAGGTTCTCGAACACGTCGGTTGGTGAATGAAGATGCGGATTTGACTGGAAGTTTCTTTCAATTGCAAGAATTGCAGGATAGCCATGGTCCCAGAAAGTTGAGTGATCGCTGTATATGAAAGTCGAGTCTGCTTTCAACACAACCGGAAGTTCGGGGGCGTACATGGAGCTCACAAGCGTGCAGGTCTCAAGGAGCCAGGGGTCTCTCGGATGCCCGAACACGGTGAGGGAATCGTTTCCCCAGGCAAGCATGTCCATGTTGACAACGGCAACGATAGTGTCTTCTCCCGAAAGTGACATTGCATATGCGCTGCTTCCCTTCATCCACTGTTCTTCGCCGGAGAAGAGTATGAACCGCACACTATTCCTGAAGCGGTAGCTCTTCATGACTCTTGCAAGCTCCATGACGGCGCTTGTTCCTGATGAGTTGTCATCGGCGCCCGGAGCAAGACTCATGGGTTGATTGGAATATGAATCGTAGTGTGCCGTCACAAGTACGATTTTTCCTGGATTCGTGACTCCATCAAGCCCGGCACACACATTTCTCCACGATTCCGGGAGAAGGTTGCCGCTTGGTGCCCAGTTTCTACCGCCGTCATCGGTCATGAGGAAGATTCCTGCGCCGGCAACCCATCCCGTGAGGGAGTCCCTGAACGAGACAGAGTTGAGATAATCATTGACCCCGCTGTATTGAGTCACCCAATTCAGTCCACCGTCCGAAGTGGCATAGATGTCTCCTTTTCCGCCGGCAAGCCATCCTCTCAGGTGGTCAATGAAATCTATCGACGCAAACCACCGGGAGCCCCCTAAGCTCCTGGGAGTCCAGGTCTCTCCACCGTTTATCGTCGAGAGAACGATCCCGGACGACCCGCACGCCCATCCCCGAAGTGAGTCAGCGAAGTCAACCGACATCAAGTAGTCTGATGTCCCGGAAGATTGAACGCTCCAGCTCTTCCCGCCGTTCTTGGTGGATACAATCCGACCCATATCTCCAACTGCCCACCCATGCAGCGAATCAGCAAAACAGATATCCCTTACGATTCCAGCCACCCAAACAGAGACCTGCCAGGTAAGACCTGCGTCAGTGCTTTTGAGAATCAGGCCGCCATCTCCTCCCGCCCAGAAAGTCTTGCGCCCGTCAAAACTGAGGGCCATGATTGAATAGCCGTAGGGAGTGTATGCCTTCTGCCACGAAATCCCGCCATCAAAGCTCGTGAAAATCTTGCCGGAATAGCCGCCTACAAGGACGGTATCACTGGAAGTTGTGAGTGCGGCAAAGAGGTCATCTGATGAGAAGGCGGGTGGACGGCGGAATGAGTTACCGGCGTCCCGGGAATAGAACACCCTGCCGGCCTGGCCTGAAGTAACAACTCTTCCCTCAGGATCTGCAGAGACGGCATTCAGCTCCAGCCCCATGTAGCTGTGAAACTGCACCGGATATCCCCAGCCCGTCAGTCTGGCTGCGATGAACTCCGCCGCAAGTGAGCAGCCACGCGCATAGGAATATCGTGTTTTCAGGGTTTCCGGATCAGAGCCGACGAAGACCGGCACTTCTCCTGACAGACTCCTTACGTGTGATGTGAGCTCGGAAGAAGATACTTCCTGGACCATCCTCTCAACGAGAGGATCTTGAGCGAGCAGTGAAGATCCCCACAGGGGGAGAAAAACTGTCAAGAAGAAAGCAAGAAATAGGAAGCGCTTTCGCATGGAAAAGTGTTCTCGCAGATACCATAAGTAATTTAGCCAAATTCCGCCCAGGGGTCAAGGGAAAGGCCTACCCTAACTCGAATCGCAGTATTACGGATCCGAGCCGGATTACATCACCGTCTTTGAGTGCTGCCCGGCCGGCAAGCCGTTCGCCGTTCACAAATGTGCCGTTACTGCTTTCGAGGTCCTCCAGGTAGAACTTTCCGTCAGCGAAGGTGATCTTTGCGTGTTTTTTCGAGACTGCCTCCTCTGGAAAGACAATATCGTTGGAGGCATCTCTCCCGACGTAGCTTACTCTGTTGGCTATCTGCCAGGTTGTCTGCCCGGAAGTCCTGTTGGCGGGCATGAGCTTGGCCGGCGGTATTTCGGTGAAGTGAAGCTTGGCGCCACATTCGGCGCAGAAGAAGCTTCCCTCCCTGTTCTCGCGGCTGCAGAATGAACAGAGAAGCAGAGTCATTTCTTGCCTCCTGACGCCGCCAGTTCTTCCTTGGCCTTTTCGATCATTTCTCTTGCTTGAGTGTTGCCCGGGTTGTCTTTCAACGAGTCTTCCCAGCTTCGTATTGCATCCTCCAGCTTGCCCCGTCTGTAGTATATGTGGCCGAGCTTGTAGTGGACATCTGAAGGGGTTGAGACCTTTCTTGTCATTTCCATCCCGGCCGTCAAGAATCCAGCCCCTTCAAGTCTCTTTCCGCATTTTGTGCAGAACTTGTCGTCGGGCTCGCATCCCGAGAAGTTACAGTTTGCGCACAGTCTCATATTCTTGTTTCCAGACCTCCGGCAATTTCCTCAAAACAGCTCTCAAGGGCCCTGACCACTTTGGGGTCAAACTGGGCGCCGCTGTTCCTTTGTATTTCCCTCATTGCCTCTTGTGGAGTCATGGCCTTCCTGTAAGGCCGGTTTGAAGTCATGGCATCGAATGCATCAGCAACAAGCAATATCCTGGCCTCAATGGGGATTGCCTCTCCTCTGAGTCGGCTGGGATATCCTTTGCCGTCATATCTCTCGTGATGAAGCCTTATAGCCGGCAGAATGGAGCCAAGTAGATTTATGGGCTTCACGATGCTTTCACCCAACACGGGATGAAGATTCATTTGGAGCACCTCGTCGTGTGTGAGCTTACCTTTCTTCCCTATTATGGACTCGCCGATGCCAATCTTTCCCACATCGTGTATTAGACCTGCTCTGTGGAGACCTTCCAAGCTTGTTCCCTTGAGTCCGAGCTTCCTTCCAAGGACTACGGCATACCATGCCACCCTCTGACTGTGCCCCTCTGTATAAGAGTCCTTTGCTTCCAGTGCCGTGATGAGGGAGATCATCACGCCGACGACTATCTTCTCAAGATTCTTGTAGAGTTTCGCGTTCTCAATCGCAATTGAAGCCTGAGTCGCAAAGGCCAAGAGAAAGACCTTGGCCGACTCTTTGAATGTTTCTCGTTCGTATGAGTTGAGGACCAGGAGCCCGTAGCCTTGCCGGCCCATTTCCATCACAACTCCGGAGCGGGCCTCAGGAATGAGACGGAACGAGCCAACTGCTTCTCCGGCACGTTCAAAGTCCCCAACAATCAAGACCTCGCCTCCGACTTCCCCGATTTTTCCCTTTCTGCCGACGAGCCCTTTCTCAATGCCCCTTTCAGCTACAATTTCGTACTCTCCGTTTCCGCATCCGACCATGAAACACGCAACATCGTACTTTACGAGGTCCTCGACCTTCGCCATGAGAACATTCATAAGAACATCCAGCCGAAGCTCAGAACTCAGGACCTTCCCGACTTCGCCGAGTCTGACCAACTCCCCAACCCTGTGCTCCAACTCCACTATCTTGGTCCGCAGCTCGGCATACGCGACGTCTGTCTCCTCCTTGGAGACCTGCACTACTTGAGCCAGTTCCTGGTATGCGCCTTCGAGCTCGTCCATCAGCGCGAGGTTCTCCTCCCGAAGACGGAGTACCTCCGGGTCAATTGTCGTCCTCATCCTCCCAGAACCTCCTCAAAGGCCTTCTCACTCCCGACTGTGGAAAGGATTCTGTCAACCTCTGCCGCGCTCTCTTTCGCCTTCAGATTTGAGAATATCTCGAGTGCCCGCCCCAGAAGCTCTCTTGCCCCTTTTGCATCTCCCTTTGTCCCAAGCATTGAACCGTACTCCCTGAGGACCTCGGCAAGCTGGAGCTGGCTCCCGCAGCCTTCGTTTGCAACTATGCTTTCGCGGAAGAGATTCTCCGCCTCATCATAGAGTTTCTGCTTGGTCTTTATGATTCCCATCACGCGGTAACCATCGCCGATGCCGAGCCTGTCGTCCCTTCTTGCAAACACGGCGAGCGCGCGTTCGCAGAGTTCGATCGCCTTGTCAAGTTGACCCTCTCTTGCACAGACTTCCCCAAGAGCAAGTGAAGTGATTGATTCCAGCGCCGCATCCCTCATCTGCCGAGAGGCTTCCAGGCTTTTCTTGTAGAAACTGCTCGCCTCGTTCCAGTTCCTCAACTCGGCGTAGGTCATCCCTATGTTGTGGAACGTTTGTGCCTCACCAAACCTGTCTGCTGCGAACCTGTAGTTCTCGAGACTTCTCCCGTAGTACCATATAGCCTTCTCCCTATCCCCCAACACATTCATCGTCGCACCCAGGTTGTTGCATGCCCTCGCGACCAGCTTCGCGTCAGACAATGCCTCTCCTATCTCGAGCGCTCTCGTGTAGAGTGAGAGCGTGGCATCCAGATCCCCATTTTCAAACTCGACATTTCCCTTGCTGAGACATATATTTGCAATGTCCAGACGGTTTCCCTCCTTCTCAAGGATTCGAAGGGCTTCGTCATACAGCACTCTTGCTCCTTCCCAGTTTCTTCTGTAGAACTCAACGTCTCCGATGAGCTTGGTAAAATAGCAGTAGTTAGTCTTATCATCAAAAGCCGAGCTCAGATCCCGCGCTTGCTCGTAGGCGTCAAGGGCTCTCTCCCACTCACCCAGAACTGTACAGACACTCCCGATTTGCCTCCTCAGTTTGAGTTCATTTTGAAGTTCTTCTTTCGTCTCGATATTCCTTTTCCGAATCGCCAGAGCTCTTCCGTAGTAGTTGAGTGCTTCTTCATAAGCAAATACCTCTTGCGCTTTTTCGGCCGCCTTCTCAAGATAGGGAAGAGCCTTTTCGTAGTCCCCGCCTTTGTAGAAGTGATCTGCGAGCTCAAAGGAGACCGGCGTGGGGTCGGACCTGTATTTTTCCTCCAGCCAGCTGCCTATCATCAGATGATACTCACTCCTGAGCTCCTCGGAGATCGAGTTGTAGAATCCTTCCCAGATGAGCGGATGGTCGAAGGTGTAGGACTTCCCGTCGAACCGGATAATCTGATGCGATCTCTCGAGGTTCTGCAGGCGCCTGAGGAGCTCAATCCTATCCATCTTTAGTATTGCGGCAACCACGTCTGAGCTGAAAAACTTGCCTTGCACCGAACCGCACTCAAGAACTGACCTCTCTGCCGGATCAAGCCTCATCACTCTTCGTTCAACTGCGTCCTTGATCTTTGGAGGCATCCCAACGTCCCTTGGCGCCTTCGTGCACTGCCAGACTCCGTTGACGAGTTTCAGTATTCCCTCTTCCTTCATGGCTTTGAGCACCTCGACAAGGAAAAGCGGGTTCCCCATGGTCTGCACATAAAGGAGATCCCTGAAATCGTCGGTGAATCTCACGTTCTTGAGAAGTTCTCTTATCATTTCGAAGGACTGCTCGCGGCTCAATCTCTGAAGCTCGATCTTTTCATAGAGTCCTTCAACGTTCATTCTCTGAAGAGTCTGAATCAGCGGATGGATCTTCTCACCCTCTTCCTCACCTAGATCCTCCGGCCTGAAGGCAGCAACAATGAGAACTCTGGATTTCCTCGTATTCCTTGAAATGTAATGAAAGAGCTGAAGCGAAGAGGCGTCTATCCACTGAAGGTCATCGAGAAAGATGGCTGTCGGGGCAAGCTCCGCTGTTCTTTCAATCAACTCTGATATGGCATCGAATATCCTTTCCTTACCGCCCTGGACATCTGGTATCCATGAATCGTAGCGGAGAATCCCGGATGTCTTCGATCTTACAACTGTGCCAAGGAATGGAACGAAAATTCTGAGCTCCGGTATCTCCTCCCGGATGTAGTTCTTTATCCTTTCTCTGTCTTCCGGTTTTCCGGCGCCGGTCTCCCTCTCGAAATACCCTCTTATTGCAGAGATGAACGGAAAATAAGGCGCAGCCGTTTCGCGGTACAAGCAGCTTCCTTCGAGGATTGCAAACCCTTTGCACAGTGCCAGAGATTGAATCTCTTCAAGAAGGCGGCTCTTTCCGACTCCCGCCTCGCCCGAGACGACTACCGTGCGCCCTTCTTTCAGCACAGCCCTCTCCAAAGCTTCCGAAAGCAGCTTGGACTCCTGCTCCCTGCCCACCAGATGACATTGAAATTGCTTTTTTCCTCTGGCTCTGGCTGATGTGAGAACGGGATGGGATCGTTCGCTCGACTTCATGTTCTGGTCCTGAATGGCTCTCTTGAAATCTGCGACTGTCTTGTGGCGCAGCTCCGGGTCTTTCTCCAGTGCTTTCATCACTGCGCCTTCAATTCTCCCGGGAATGTCGCATCCCAGTTCGCTTGGGTGCGGGGGACAGTCATTAAGTTTTCTGTGGATGAGTGCGACAACGTTGTCAGCTTCAAAAGGCGGCCGGCCGGTAAGGAGCTCATACATTACCACCCCCAGAGAGTAGATATCGCTCCTTTGATCGGCCGGCCTACCTGTGCATTGCTCAGGGGACATATAGGTTGCTGTTCCAACGACTTCTTGGGTTTCCGTCGAACTCTGTCCCGTGAATTTTGCTATGCCGAAGTCCATCACCTTGGCTATCCCATTTTCGCCTATCACGACGTTGTCAGGCTTCAGGTCTCTGTGGAGGATCCCCTGATTGTGTGCCGCTTCTACTGCGTCAAAAATCTGGCACATTATCTGGACTGCTGTCTCAATTTCGAGCGAGCCGCCGCTTTTCTTCATGAACTTCCTCAGGCTGACCCCCTCAACGTACTCCATGGATATGAAAGGAATATCACCGTCGGTGTTCACCTCATGTACTGTTACGACATTCGGAGAACTCAGCCTTGCAGCGGCCCGGGCCTCTCTCAGGAATCTGTCTATTTGTCCCGTGCCCTCGCCGCGAATGGATTTGAGGACTTTTATTGCAACGATTCTTTCCAGGTCAGGGTCCATAGCCTTGAAGACGGTGCCCATTCCGCCCTTTCCGATTTCTTCGATGATCTCGTAGCGGCCAATTCTCCTGCCCGGCACAATCATCCCTGCCTCGCCCGGAAACTGCTGGGCATTGCACGATGTCTTCTTTTCTTCTCTAAACCCTTCCATGACCTCCCTGCTTTCGGTGCTGCGTCTCAATGCTCAGGCAGAAGCAGCATTCCTTGCTCAATTCCTGCCCTCGAAGAAAGAGGGCAGGCAGGCGGACAATCAGACTTCGTGCCGGCTGCCGGGCAAGTTCGCCGCTTTCGCAAGAATTTCTCTGACATCGTTCACCTGGAACGGTTTGTTCATAACGAGATCTACCTTGCTTGCTCTTGTCTTCTCGACATCAAGTCGAACTGCCCATCCGGTGACCAGTATTACTATTGTTTCCGGCTTTAGATTCTTGATCTCCCTTGTAAGTTCCCACCCGGACATTCCAGGCATTCCAAGATCGGTGAGGACTATCTCGTAATCTTTCCTGCCGATAAGCGCCAGCGCCTCGCTGCCTGACTGGGCCACATCGACCGTATGTCCGAAAGAAACAACTATATCTCTGAGAACGTCCCTGATCTGTTCCTCATCATCCACAACCAGTGCCCGGAGGCCAGGGGCCTGTTGAACGTCTGCCGTGTCCTCCACCTTCTGGGAAACCCCTTCGACGATAGGAAGTTCGATTCTGAAGGTCGTGCCCTTGCCTTCTTCGGTTTCAACCTCAATCTTTCCTTTGTGCCGGGCTATGATCCCATAAGACACGCTGAGGCCGAGTCCGTTTCCCTTTACGCCCTTAGTCGTGAAGAATGGTTCAAAGATCCTGGACTGGACTTCTTTAGGCATGCCTTTCCCGGTGTCCGACACCGAAACATGAATCCTTAAATCATCCGCACAACTCCGTACGGTTATCTTCCCTCCCTCCGGCATCGCATCGACTGCGTTCATCACTATATTGGTAAGCACTTCCCTGAGTTCAGACGGATTTCCGGCAGTCTTCGGGACACTGCCCAGTTCAGCGGCCACGCTGATTGTCTTTCCGGAAAGAGTTTGGGCATCTCTCCATCTCGATCTGGTCATTTCAATTGAATCCCGAATCACTTCATTTATGTCCACGCAGGTGAAGTCTTCATCCGTCCTCGTTCGCGTGAAGTTTTGAATCCTTCTTATGGTTTCAGCGCCGTCAATGGCGGCCTTTTCGACAAGTTGGAGTCCCTTTGTAAGAGTCTCATCGTTTGTCTTGGTCTTCAAGAGTTGGACCCGTGCCAGTATCGAGCCGAGCACATTGTTGAAATCGTGCGCAACTCCGGCAGCCATCTCGCCCAATGCCTTGAGCCTTTCGGAGCCGATGAGCTGTTCCTGAGTCGTCTTCAAGGTCTCGAACGAATGAATCAAGTTCTCTATGAGCCGTGATTTCTCAATTGACATAGCTGCCTGATTGGAAATGTTTATCAGAAATCTGAGGTTGTCCTCGGTGAATTCCCGGTCGCCAGTTCTTCCAAGAGTCATCACGCCGACGACCCTGCCCTTGACAGAGAGAGGTGCCGAGAGCAGCGATTCCGGCTCGGGATCCGTTCCAGGTACTATCTTGCTGCGCGGATCAATTTCGGCATGGTTCACCCTTTGAGGAATCCCCGTCTTTGCAACCCAGCCCGTTATTCCTTCACCTACTTTGAGAGTTATCTTCATGATGGCATCTGATTCGGGACCGACGGCAACGATTGGGGTAAGCTGATCCATCTCCTGATTGAGGAGAAATATGGTGCAGTTCTGGGCACTGAGCAACTCACTTGCCTTTGCCGCCAGCAGGGAGAGAAGGCTCTTGGTGTCTGAGGTTGAAAGGACGGCTGCGCTCGTCTCAAGAAGCGCAGAGAGCTCCTCGGCGCTCTTCTGAGCCCGCGAGTAATACATCGCATTCTGAAGAGCAACGGAGACCTGGTCTCCGAGTGCAGCGAGGAGTTTCAACTCGCTCTCGCTGAAAGCTCTCTCGCGTGATTCCCTGCCCACGAGGAGGGCCCCAAGTGCCTTGCCTCTGGATCGAATCGGGACGCACAGAAGACTCTCAATCCCCTCATTCTCGAAGAATTCTCGCTCTTCCCTTGGGAGTTTCTTGATGTCGGAGAAGATTTCCCCTTCTCCCGTGAGGACGACTTTCCCGATTATCCCCTCGCCGACTCTGTACCGGAGCTTTCTTTTTGACCTTTCGGAGAAGCCTGTTGAGCGCTCCAGTACCAGCTCTGCTTTTTCTTCCTCCAATAGGAAGAGCGCACTCTTCCTGGCTTCGCCCAGCTCCTTTGCTTCCTCGGTGACGAGATCAAGCAGAGTCTCAAACTGAATCGTTGAAGCTACTGTCTTGCTTGTTCTGTAAAGTGCTTCAAGTTCCCTGACTTTCCTGGCCATTTTGTCGTGCAGCTTCGCATTTTCAATAGCAACGCTGGCAAGATTGGCAAGGATTTCGAGCTCCGTGAGCACTTCCTTGGAGGGAATTCTCCCGTCAACAGGGGAATCCGGAAATATGCAGCCGACTATCTCCTGTTTCCCGTTCACAAGCGTAAGCAGGAGAATGTCGGCGGGATGCCAGAGATCCTCTCGGACTCTATCAGACGTAGACAAGTTCTCATCCGGGACGATGAATTCGTCCCTGTCGACGCCTGCCTCACACGGAACAAAGTAGGTGAGCGTTCCCAGCTTCCATCTCTCTTCCAGGCACTTCATCAGCAGCTGCTTTGGAATTCCAGTGCCCACCAGCTTGCCTTGAGTCTCCGGCGAGTATCCTCTGACTGCACGGCGCACCAGAAACCCGCCTTCCGGTTCAAGAAGTCCGATTGCACCTCGCTCGAATCCAAAATCGTTGCAGAGAATCATCAGCAGATTGTCGAGGACAGAATCAAGATTCAGGTTCGAAAGAAGGCTTCCCGTGATTTCCCATATCTTTGAAAGCCTCTCACTTTTTTGCATGAGCACGGAGGCCTGCTCCGAGAGTGAGTCGAAGAGCCGTGCGTTCTCCACTGCGATTGATGCCTGAGTTGCAAACGCAGATAGCGACACCCTGTCAGATTCCTTGAATCTATGCGGCTCGCGCCTGTTCAGGACAAGGAGACCGTAGTCCCCGCGCCCCATGGTCATCACGACTCCCGAACGGGCCTCGGGAACAAGCCGGAATTCATCAACCAGCTCTTCGACGCAGTCAAAATCTCCTACTACCAGAACCTCACCTTCAAAACTCTTCACCCTCACTCTTCTCCCAACCAAATCCTCTCCTGAGCCTCGTTGAACCGTAATCTCGTATTCATCGCCTCTGCAAAACCGCATGAAACAGCCGGTATCATAGCCAACCATCTCCGCGACCTTCACCAGCAGGACTTCTATCAGGACATCCAACTTGAGCTCGCTGCTGAGGACCTTCCCGATTTCGCCCAATCTGACAAGCCACCCGAGTTTTTCTCGTAGCTCAGCATATGCGACATCGGTCTCGTCTTGTGAGAGCTCGAGCATTTCGGCGAGCTCCTTGTAGGCGTTCTCAAGCTCATCCATCAAGGCTTGCTTTTCCTCCCGAAGGAGTACTACCTCCTCCTGAAGCTTGTCCGTCCCTCTGATGGCGAGGACCTCAGTTCGATTCTCTTTTCCAGATGCAGGCATGTCCTATTCTCCTCTGCCGGTTGGCCCGGCTAGTGTCGTGTCCCGAAAGTTCCTTGTCTATGTCTTTGCCCCCGCGACACGACACTTTCATAGGGGCTTGT